>CANPWI010000137.1 GCA_947584125.1 uncultured Clostridia bacterium | reverse complement strand
GAGACGAAGAAAATTTTTTCAAAAAAATTGCATAAAAGTGTTGACAGTATAATTTCGTTATGATAATATAATTTCAAATTAAAAATCAGTTAAATACTTAAATATAAAAAACAATGAGGCTGAATAAGTAAGGGGATGAAGAAAATCCTTATTAATTTATGATATATAACTTTGCACAAAATGAAAGTTATTCTGCTATCATTGTAATATACACTACAAAATCATTATTTATTTTATATCCTATAAGGAATTTTATAGAATATAAAATAAGTAATGATTTAGTGGAAATTTTTAATATACAATAAAATCAATAAAGAGACAGGATTAAAACTGTAAAAAAGTTTTAATCTTGTCTCTTTTTGCGTTTCAAAAAGGGGGTGAATATATGACAATAGGAGAAAAAATTAAGGAATATAGAATAAAAAATAATTTAACAGAAACAACTTTATCAAGAAAAACAGGTTTACATCCAAGAACAATCGAATACATTGAGAAGGGAAAATTAAATAATCCAAGATTAAGCACATTAAAAGTCATTTCTAAAGCATTAGATGTTAATGTTAAAGATTTAATTGATTGAAATATCTAGTTTAAAGAAAAACAGATGTTATATTGATAAAGGAGGTGAAAGAAAATGAGTAAAAAAGAAAAGCAGTTTTATTGTAAAGTAGGACAAGCAGCATGTAATTTATTTTGTGTAATAATGTTTTTTGCAGTACCAATATTAGCTTGTGAACTAGCAGGATTTATAGCAAGTATTATTTAGGAGGAAATGTATGAAAATTAAAAAAGATGAGGTTTATATAAGGATTCAATATAAAAAAGGACATAAAATAATTCAAATCATAGAGAAAAAAGATAATTTTGAAAAAAGTAAAAGAATAGATGAATATGAAGACGGCAATTCAACAATATCCACTATTTGGTCCTATTCCTTTATATAATAAAAACCATCATCATGTTTCATTAGGTTTAACCACATAATTATATAAAAAATAACAAAAAAAGTAAATGGAAAGGAGATGATTAATATGTTTAAAAGAAAACATGAAATAGAAAATTTAAATGCAAAAATAAAAAACAGAGAAAAGTTAATAGACAGTCAATCAGAAACAATAAAAAAACTTAGAGAAGAAAATAAAGACTTAAGGTATGAAAATGAAGAGTTAAGAGATGTATTAAGACAAATTAATATGTTATTAACATGCAATACATATAACAACAAAGAAAAAATTTATAACAAAATAAAAGAGTTAGTTGACGACTACCAATCAATTAACTAACTCAAATAAAAGTATTTATATAAAAATTCTCTAAATTTATATTATCACAAATTTGGAGAAATGTCAAAGGGAGGAAAAAATGAATAATTTAAGTTTATATCAAATTACAAATTCTTTTCCAATTTTAATGGAAAATGAAGAAATAACAGAAGAAGTAAAAAAGAAAATAGAAGAGGAATTAATAGTATTATTACAACAAAAAAGTCAAAATATAATAGGTTATACAAGAAATATAGAATTAACTATTGAAGCAATGAAAACAGAAGAGAAACGAATTTCAGAGCAAAGAAAGACATTAGAAAATAAGCTAACTAGATTTAAAGAATATGTAAAAGAATGTATGGAAAGAAATGATATTACAAAAATAGAAACAGAATTAGGAACATTAACAATAGCTAAAAATCCAATATCAGTAGAAATAGAAAATGAAGATAAAATTCCAAAAGAATTTAAACAAGAAATAATTACAATAAAAATTGATAAAACAGCAATAAAAAATCACTTTAAAGAAACTGGAGAAATAGTATCAGGGATAAAGCTAATAACGAATAATACAAGTTTAAGAATAAAATAATATAAATTTGGAGGAATAATTTATGGCAGAAACTAATTTAAGTAAAAATAAAGAAGGATATGGATATAAATATACAGATTTAGCACAAATTCATGAATATTTAGAACAAAACAATCTTAAATATTATCAATATGTTGAAACAACAGAAGGTAAAGATTATATAATGACAGTTCCAATTATAGAAGGCAAAGAACAAAAACCAAGAAGAGGAGTACAGATAGTAGATGCAGTATTAAATGGAATAAAAAATCCAGCACAAGAACAAGGAAGTGCAACAACATATGCAAGAAGATATAGTTTATTAATGGCTTTTGGTCTTGCAACAGAAGATGATGATGGAGCAAGTTTGACAAATAAAGAAGAAATAACAACAAAGGAGCAAGCAGAAAATTATAAATTAAACTTTGGAAAATGTAAAGGAATGACTATAAAAGAAATTATAGCAACAAATTCGGATTATGCAAATTGGTTATATCAAAACGGAGATGAACTAATAAAGAAATGTTTGAACATAATATTGGAAAAGTAGGAGTTAATAATGATAGGAACAATAGAGCAGATAATACAATACCTATTCAAACAAGATAAAACAAAAAAATATGAGGTTAAAGAGTATAAAGAAAAAAGGTCTTTAGATGCAAATGGTTATATGTG
>CANPWI010000136.1 GCA_947584125.1 uncultured Clostridia bacterium | reverse complement strand
TAAAATAATCTTATTCATAGCTTTCAATAAATAATGCTTTAGCAATGTAAGGTATAATTTCATCATATTTATACCATCCAGAACTTTTACTATCATTTTTTCCACCATTAGGATTAGAAATATAAACCATATTATCATCATCAGAAGCAAGTAATACCATATAATGAGAAGTAGTTGTCCAACGATTTTCACTAGGATTATTCCAAACACAAATAAGAACAGGTCTATTTGTAAGTAAATGCTTTTTTATGTAGTCTTTGGATAAATGAACTGAATCATAAAAAAATCCACTTACTTGTATTCCATAAGATTTAGAAAATTCTGTATTTAAAGAATCATAATCAATTACAGGATAATATTTATTTCTTAAATTTTCTGGAGTAACATTTTTTCCATATCCACTTAAAATAATAGCCATAGCTGTAATTCCGCATCCAGTTTTCTCCATAGAATCATTCCAATATGTATTTTTACTCCAAGAAGCATCTCCATTTTGTTTATATTCAATATAAGTTTTTTTGTGTGGATTATCAGTAGTAAAAGTAGTATAATATCCATCTTTATTAGATATTTTTTCTTGTCCAATTCCCAAATATTTATTATTTTCATCTTGTTTTATTATCTTATATTCATTATAAATTTCGTTAAAAGAAAAGTTGTTTAAATTATTATCAGATACAATATTTCTAATAATGATAGTAATAAAAATTATAAAAATAATTAATAAAGTAATTTTCTTTTTATTTATTTTTCTCTTATGTTTTTTCTTCATAAGGTTACCTCCAATCTATTTTTAGTATAATTGAATTACAAGATTAATTTTTTAAGAAATGATTAAAAAAATCTTAAATTTTTCTTACAATTCATCTAAATAATAGAAATAAAAGGCGTATTATGTTAAAATATAATAAATTAGAAAGAGGTAATAAATGAATATTTTAGTATTAGATGATGAAAAAGAAATAGCAGATTTGGTTGAATTATATATGAAAAATGAGAATTACAATGTATTTAAATTTTATAATTCTAAAGATGCAATAAACTGTATTGATGTTCAAAAATTAGATTTTGCAATTTTGGATGTTATGATAAAAGATATAGACGGATTTGAGATATGTAAATATATTAGGAAAAAAAATTTAAAATTTCCAATTATAATGCTTACTGCTAAAATTGAAGATAAAGATAAAATAGAAGGACTTACCTTGCGGAGCAGATGATTATATAACAAAACCATTTAATCCACTAGAACTTGTAGCTAGAGTAAAATCGGCTTATAGAAGATATACAAAATATAATGAAAAAGAAGAAGATAATATTATATATATAGATGGATTAGAAATAAATCAAGATAAACATATTTGTAAGTTATATGATAGAAAAGTAGAACTAACACCAATAGAATTTGAAATATTACTATATTTAGCACAAAAAAGGGGAAATGTTGTAAGTTCAGAAGAATTATTTGAAAAAGTATGGAAAGAAAAATATTTAGAAAGCAATAATACTGTAATGGTACATATACGAAGAATAAGAGAAAAATTAAATGAAGATAGCAAAAAACCTAAATTTATAAAAACAGTATGGGGAGTGGGATATAAAATTGAACAATAAAGAATTTATAGAATTGAAAAACAGTTTATCAATTAAATGTGTTATAAAAATAATATTATATAGTATTATTTCTATAGTTATATTAGAAATATTTATTGATGGATTTTATAATGATGAAATAGCTGAATTTGTGCATGAATTTAATAAAGAAATGTATTATTGGTGTATGGCTAACAAAACATTACTTATGGGATTATTTTATTTAATTATTTTTACAATTATATCATTTATTGTTATTAGAAATTCTAATAACAATATGGTAGAAATAATATCTGCAATGGATAAAATAATAAATAATCCAGAAGAAGAAGTTAAATTATCAAATGATTTAATTGTATTAGAAAATAGACTTAATAATATCAGAATAAATTTAGTAACAAATAGAAATAAAGCAAAAGAAGAAACACAAAAGAAAAATGATTTAATAATGTATATGGCTCACGATTTAAAAACGCCATTAACCTCTGTAATAGGATATTTAAGTTTACTAACACAAGAAAAAGAAATTTCAAAAGATATGCAAGAAAAATATATTAAAATAGCTTTAGACAAGTCAATTAGATTAGAAGAACTTACAAATCAATTTTTTGAAATAACAAGATATAATTTGCAGGAAATTCCTATTACTAAAAATAAAATAGATTTGTCTTTTTTTATGGAACAATTAGTAGACGAATTTTATCCAATGTTACAGGAAAAGAAATTAAAATGTGTTATAAATAAACCAAAACATATATATTTTTTAGGAGATGGAGACAAATTAGCACGAGCATTTGGAAATTTAATAAAAAATGCAATTAATTATAGTTATGAAAATACAAATATAGAAATTGAAATATTACAAAATGAAAATAAGATAAATATTATTTTCAAAAACAAAGGAGATAAAATTCCTGAATATAAATTAGATAAAATATTTGATAAATTTTATAG
>CANPWI010000135.1 GCA_947584125.1 uncultured Clostridia bacterium | reverse complement strand
ATTGTCTATTGATAATTTCGTTTATTTTATAAAGCCTAACTAACGATAAAACGGCATAAAAATAAGAGCCTGTCGACTTGGCTCTTTGATTTATAATTATAAAATTTTAATAACTTATTTATCTTTTCTTATATGGTCATAGAATAAATAATGTTTTACTGAATATAAAAATGGACTAAGTACTATCCACAACGCCCATGATATCCAATATATAACTCCCATATTTAATTTTATTCCTATTAACATTAGTAATATATATATCATATTTTCACCTTCTTCCACTAAAAAAGCACCTACTTTTTAGTAAGTACTATTTATTTATTTATTTCTTTTTTTAAATAATTTTTGTAAGTTTCTAAAGTTTCTTCTTTGTAGTTCCAACCTTTAGGTTTTTCATTATACTTATTTTCATATTGATTAATCAATTTTTTTATTTCATTTGGTATATTTATCATATATTTTCACAACCTTATCTTTTAATTTTTTTAAACTATAACTATCTTCAAATAATTTTAGTGCCAGTTTATTGTCTGTTAAATAAGCTGTTTCTATATTAGCAACTATATCTTCTTCTATATTAGTATATCCTATTGGGTGATAATAAAATGTTTTTACTTTATTCCCTGTTAATAAACCTATTGTATCTCCAGAGCATAAATCGTAAAAGTATTTATCGTCTTTAAATATTTCATTATATTTATCAATATCAAGATTTACTTCTAGGCTTGCACTTCTAATATTACTATAAATATTTTTATTGTTTCTTAATAGTTTATTCCTTGAATCTATTAAATGTACTATTTCGTGTGGTAATGCTTCTTCTAGCTTGTAATTTTCAAAATCTGGGTGTTCTGGATTTATTATTATTTTATCTTTATCTACGCTATAACACATAGGTTTATCATTATTTCTGTCTATTATTATATTATCGTCAGTTAAGTATTTACGAAATAACTTTTCAACTTTCTTATTTAATTTTATACCTTTTAACAAAGGTTTCATATCTTTACTAATTTTAGCTATATCAAGATTATAATCTATTTTGTCTTGTTTTTCAACTGGTACTTGATATATAATTGTACTTCTACAATAATGAAAATGATGTGATATTGGGGGCAAATTTAGTCCTACTACTAATCCAAAACATTTTATTTTTTCTATTCTTAAATCTTTTTGTGTTTCTCCATAATATCTATTAAATTCATTTTCTTTGTTTATATAAAATGTTTGTCCATCTAAACTGTGGCACATATCTGTTTCTTTTCCATCTATTGTTGCAATAAATCTTACTTTACTATTATCCTCTGCAATACTTTTTATTCCTTCTACTTTTGCTAGATTATTTAATCCTATTAGTTCATTATCTACTGCACCTGATATTTTATCTTGGTTAATTGATAATTTTGCATTTTGTTGTTTTACTATTATGTTTTGATATATACTATCATTTATATCATTTTCTTTATTTTGCTGTATATTTATTAGCATTTGCCTATATATTTGGTCTGCATTGTACTTTATAATTGTTTCAACATATTGTTTCCAAACATAACCCTTTTCGTTTTGCATATCTAATAAAGCTAAAAAAATAGCATCTGGTATTACAGATACTAACTTTCTTTTATTTTTAGGTAATGTTTGATTTACTTCTTTTTGTCCTTCTTGGTAGTAATAATTTGCAACATCTTTAAAGATATTTAATTCTGTTTCTTCTAATTTACTTTGTTCTTCTATATATGCACCATATATTAATAGCTCCAGTATTTCACTATTCTTTACTCTAGTTCTTTTATAAATATTATTTGCTAACATTCCAAAATATCCAGTTAACAAGCATTTGTCTTTCCATTCTTCTATTTTAGTTTTTACCCTATTTAATGTTTTATTATCTGTTATATTATAAAGATGCTCAAAATCAATTTTATAACTATCAAATATATTTTGTAATTCATTCTGTGTTTGTTTATTAATACGATTATATACTTTCTTTAACTCTCGCATTTTATTATCGTGGTATTGCCAATTATTCATTTACAACACCTCTAATCATTAATACTTATTTTTACTTCACTTAAATTACAGCATATATTATTGGTAGTGCTTTCATTTTCTTTGTTTTCAAATCTAATTTTATTTTCTGAAATGCTTAAATATATTATTTTATCATATATTTTATTTGCGTATTCTACTTTTAAGTTTTTATTTATTTTTGGATTATATTCTGCTATCATCGTTATCTCCTTTCGTAACAGTATTTGATTGTTTTACATTTTCTTTTTTTACTTCATCATCTTGCTCTAATTTCTTATTAGAATTATCCTTATTTGTATTTAATGCAACATTGCTTACATCTTGTCCCATTTTTTGCATATTTTGAATATTCTTTTCTATATTTTCTTGGTTTTGTTTATCTATTTTTTCTAATTCTGAAATAGAATCTAAATCATCTGGTAACATATCTATTATACTTGCATCACTTAATAATCCCCTTAATTTTAATGCTCTATCAGTTTCTGTACCTTTATCTGTTGGTAAGTTTCTTTGTAAATCTATTTTTATACTTCT
>CANPWI010000134.1 GCA_947584125.1 uncultured Clostridia bacterium | reverse complement strand
GTAATCATATTATTATTACCTTTTATAAATTCATAAATATCATCATCTCTAAAACCAATACTTGCAGCATCTTTTCTAGTACAACCAAAATAAACCTCTTTAATATTTGCCCAAATTATAGCTGATAAACACATTGGACAAGGCTCACATGATGTGTATAGTGTATATCCTGATAAATTATTTGTGTTTAAAATTTTGCAAGCATTACGAATTGCTACAATTTCAGCATGAGCTGTTGGATCTTTATCTATAATAACTTTATTATTACCATTTGCAATAATTTTTCCTTCTTTATCCACTATTACTGCACCAAATGGTCCTCCTTCACTATTTGCAATTCCATCTTCTGCATTTTTCTTTGCTTTTTCCATATACTTATTCACAATTTTTCCCCCTTTTGTTAATAACAAAATTTTACTATATTTATTATTATTTATCAAATAATTTTTTTAATTAATTATTTCACTTAAATTATAAAAAATTAATATAATATTTTAGGTGATTTTTATGGAAATGTTATCATTAGGTTCAAAAGGACCTATGGTTGAACTTTTACAAAGTATACTAAAGAAGATAGGTTTATATTATGGAAATATTGATGGGATTTTTGGTAATAGAACAAAAGATTCTGTTATTATGCTCCAACAAAGATATAATATACCAGCAGATGGTATTGTTGGTAATTTAACATGGTCTGTTATTTTCCCTTATATTAACGGATATACTAATTATATTGTTGAAAAAGGTGATACATTATACACTATTTCTAATCGTTTTTTTACTACTATTAATAGAATTATTTATGCTAATCCAGGTATTAATCCTAACAATTTATCTATTGGTGAAAATATAATTATTCCATTTTTAGATATAGTACCTACTAATATTAGTTATAGTTACTCTATTTTATCTATAAATATTTCTGCATTAAAAACTACATATCCATTTTTAACAGTTGGTACTATAGGTAATAGTGTATTAGGAAAATCTATTCCTTATATAAAAATTGGTCAAGGAGATAAAGAGGTATTTTATAATGGAGCATTTCATGCTAATGAATGGATTACAACTCCTTTACTTATGAAATTTATTGAGAATTTTTCACTTGCTTATGTTAATAATGATAATATTAGTGGTTATAATACAAGAACTTTGTATAATCAAGTTTCTATTTATATTGTTCCTATGGTAAATCCAGATGGTGTAGACTTAGTTACAGGAGAAATACAATCTAATTCTTTAGTGTATAATAATGCAAAACAAATAAGTAACAATTACCCGGATATACCTTTCCCCTCTGGTTGGAAAGCAAACATTCAGGGTGTGGATTTTAAAAACTACCAACTCATTCATATTTTTGATATTCTCCGTTTTTATAAATAAACTTATCTCCCTTTTTAGCCGTTTCATACAAATTTTCTGAAAATTCTATTTCTTCTATGCCTTCCCCCAATTTATTATTTAAATCATATAACCAAATTCTTCCTGCATATTTTTCATCTGCTTCATAAATATGCTCCTCTATTCTTTTGCTATCTAAATATTGACCTTGCTCTTCTATTTTTTCCTTAATCATATTGTTTATTTCATTTTCAATATCCCTAGTATCTTCTTTTTCTAAAATAAAATTTTTTCCTTTTTTTCTTAACACACTTCCTAATCTTGTACCTTCAGGCAAATCTTCTATTTTTTTTGTAATTATTTTATGACTTTTATTTGGCTCACAAATGCATAAATTATATGTACTTTTTTCATCAGTATTTATATCATATATATAGTACATTTCTCCTTTATCTTTAGTTCTTAAAGCATAATTTTGCAATATATTTACTCTTTCTTGTAACATTTCGTCCTTATATTTTGAAATTATTTTTTGGTTACTTATTTCTAAATTATCTGCAAGTAAATTATTCCAAGTATTATTTTTTTCAGCAATTTCGAGATTAGTTATTAAATTTTTTTCTAAATAGTTTGATAATTCGTTCATAAAATCTTTCACAAAACTTTTCTCCTTAAAGTTATTAAATAAATTATTTACCAAATCTACATTCAATATATAATCACTCCTTCATTTTTTATTGTTTTATATTGGAAATATACTATTTGATTTAATAGTATAAGAACTAACACTTGGAGCAATTATATATTATTTTCCATAAATTTACAATAGTTTTATCGTAAATTTTTAATATATTCGTTACAAGATAATGGTTTAAAATAATCAATTTATTTACAAATTATTATATAGTAAAATTTATTCTTCTGCATGACTTTCTCCAGTAGCATAATCAATAACTATTCCGGGTTGAACATTGTAACAATATACATTAAAATGAACTCCTTTACCAGAATCTTCAACAGACCATGCCTCCATTTGCACTCCACTTGCCAAAAGATTATTACCTTCAAAAATAGGTGTTACTCGGTATAAAACATGATTATTTTCATTTTTATCTATGTACTCTGCCACCTTATTTTCAAATGGTAACATACCTTCTGTATTTAAATATCTTGTCCCTGTTATTAAATTATTTTTATTTGCATTTTCTCCTGCAAGTTGCCATCCAATTAG
>CANPWI010000133.1 GCA_947584125.1 uncultured Clostridia bacterium | reverse complement strand
TCAAAAATCTAATGAATTAGGATATGAAGTTGGAAATAGAGGTGGAGTTGGTAATTCATTTGTTGCTTATTTATTGGGAATTGTAAATTATAATCCAATTGAATATAACCTACCATTTGAAATTTTTGCAGGAAAAGATTATGATAAAGAACCAGATATTGATTTAAATGTTGCGAAAGAAGTTAGAAAAAAAATAATTTCTTATTTACAGAAAAAATACGGAAAAGATAAAATAATTTTAGCAGGTACAATAGGTGCATTTAGAGATATAACTATAGCAAAAATTTATGATAACTATTTAAAAGAAACAGGGATAAAAGTAAATTTAGATAAAAACAAAATAATAAAAGAGCTAACTGAAATAAAGAGAGTTTCAGGTAAACATCCTGGTGGAATATTCGTAATTCCAGAAGATATGGATATTACTGATTTTTGCCCAACAGAATTGGATGATGAAGGTTGTATAAAAACTCATATAGATTATCACAGACTAGATAATCTATATAAATTTGACATATTAGAGCATGATACTCCAACTATTTTACATGAATTAGAAAAAGAAACAAATACCAAGTCTTCAAATATTGATTTAAAAGATAAAGAAGTTTTAAAAATGTTTTTAAATGCAAATGACTCATCATATCCTATTAGCATTAATGGAATACCTGACTTTGAAACTAATTTTGTTAAAAGTGTGATAGAGATTACAAAACCACAAAATATAAATGATTTGGCTTGCGTTTCTGCACTTTCTCATGGGACAGGAACTTGGATTTATAATGCATCTGATTTAATTAGTGATGAAGATAAAAAAGTAGATGAAGTTATTTCAAACAGAGCAGACATCTATAATTATTTATTAAAAAATGGAATTGAAAAGAACACAGCATTTGATATAACTGAATTTATATGGAAAGGAAAAACAGCAAATAAAAAATATGCTGAACTTATTAACAGGTGGGAAGAATATAAAATAATATTAAAAGAACATAATATTCCAGAATGGTATATACAAGATGCCGAAAAAATAAAATATATATTTCCAAAAGCACATGCAATAGAATATGCTATAAATGCTTTTAAAATTGCATGGTATAAAGTTTACTATCCTAAAGCATTTTATAAAGTATATTTTAAAGTAAAATCAGACTTAAATGTAAATGATTATTATTGTAAAAGACAAGTAAAAACAAGTTTAAATAGAGAATATGATTTAAAAGAAAGTAATAATTTTTATAATGATGATAAAATTAGAGATTTAGAAACAATTTTAGAAATGTTTGAAAGAGGAATATTAAAAGAAAAGAAAGAAATAAAAGATGATTATAATCTTATAAATTCAAGAGCCATAGGAGATTATTGTAGAGAAATAAAATATAAATTTAACACAGAAGAACTAGCTGTTTTAGTGTATAGAAATAAAAGAATGAATATAGATGAAAAAATTGCTAAATATCAAGACTTAATTGATAATTATCCTGATATGGAAGTAATAGAAAGAATAAATTGTAATCATTATGATAGTGTAAAAACAATGATTAAAAACGAGATAGAACGAAATGAAAAAACATATGAAGATTTTATAAAAGAAGACGAAAACTGTGTTTATACTTGGAATGAGTATAATAGAACGACAAAAGATTATAGCAGAAGTTATGAAATAATCAACAATTTGAAGAGGACTTATAAAGAAACATATAAAAGCATAAAAGATTATATAAACGAATATGATGACACCATTTCTTTTACTATTACAAAAAAATTTTTGGGTAAAAAAGAAAGGCTAATCTATGCACATTATAATGTTATAAACAAAGTTCCTAAATTAGTAAAAATATATGATAATGAGGATGATTTCTTAGATATTGATAATATTTTTGTATATATGCCAACTCCATTTAAAAAAGGAGACATTTTGATTTCTGAAAAACCATCAATACGTAATTGTGGAGATAAAGAAGAAGTGTTTGTATTAGAATATTTAAGAACTTGGCGACCAAATATAAAAGAATACTTAGCAAAAGGAAATTGCGATTCATCAGATATGTCAGGTAGTGGATATTATTTATATGATGATAAAGCACAATTTGTACTCGATGATAAATGGGATTATGATTCATTTGAATATTATGAAGGAAAACTAGAAGGAAAAAATCGCATTCTAAAAGCAATTAGCAGTTTCTTAAAAGAAGATATTAGTTTAGAATTATTTATACATGCTTATGATGTTTTCAAATCTGAAGATGCACAAATAATGCCAGACTTTTACACTGATGAAGGGTTAAAATTAGCAGGATTTAGTGATTGCGAAATTTCTAATATAAAAAATGAACATGTATAATATGTCAAAAGAAGATAAAATGAATTTGTATTATTACAGAAAATGAAATAGTAAATTAAAAATAGAGAAGAAATATCTTATGTGAATAAAGATAATAAAAGTATAAAATCATATGTGAATTAACAAAACATTTTATGACCAGCTATGTTGACTATTCAAAAGAAATAGTTTATACTAAAATAGAATTAAATAAAACCTTATAGAGAGCGTACGAGTGGCTAGCATGTTGACTACGCAGCAACCTATTTAATTAGGTGCTAAAGCTAGAACGATAAGGATAACCTTTAACATTTAAGAAAGTTATCTTAAATGTTTTTTT
>CANPWI010000132.1 GCA_947584125.1 uncultured Clostridia bacterium | reverse complement strand
ATATTTAATCCAAATACAGAGTATATTTATACAAAAGAAAGTATAGTTTCAAAATCAAAAAATACTCCTTTTATTGGAAAAAAATTAAAAGGCGAAGTAATATATACTATAGTAAGTGGAAATATTGTGTATAATAGGGAGGAAAATTAAAATGAAAAATGCAATGGATTTATTAATCGAAAAAATAAAACAAACTAATAATCCAACAGTAATGGGTATTGACCCAAAATATGGGCAAATACCAGAATATATAAAAGAAAAGTACGATAAAAGTTTATCAGGAGTATGTGGAGCAATACTAGAATTTAATAAAGAATTAATTGATGCAGTTTATGATATAATACCAGCGGTAAAAGTTAATATTGCTTTTTATGAAATGCTAGGACTAGAAGGAATATTAGTTTTTAAAGAAACTTGTAAATATGCGAAAAAAAGAGGAATGATTGTTATTGCAGATGCAAAAAGAGGAGATATTGGAACTACAGCAAAAGCATATTCAACAGCTTTTTTAGGAAAACATATAGTAGATGACATAGAAGAAGAAATATTTGATGTAGATTTTGTAACAGTTAATCCTTATTTAGGAACAGATGGAATACAACCATTTATAGAAGATTCTAAAAAATACAATAAAGGAATTTTTGTACTTGTTAAAACATCTAATCCATCTTCTGGTGAATTACAAGATTTGAAATTAGAAAATGGACAAACCATTTATCAAAAAGTAGCAGATTTAGTAAATGAGTGGGGAAAAGAGCTAATTGGAGAAAATGGATACAGTAGTGTATCAGCAGTTGTGGGTGCAACTTATCCAAAACAGTTGCAAGAGTTAAGAGAGAAAATGCCTAATAGTTATTTTCTAATTCCTGGATATGGAGCCCAACGGTGGAAAAGCAGAAGATATTGCATTAGGTTTTGATAAAAAAGGATTACGGAGGAATTGTTAATGCATCAAGAAGTTTAATGTGTGCTTATATGTCTGACTTATGGAAGGATAAATTTGAAGAAAAAGATTATGCAAAAGCTACAAGAGCAGAAGCAATAAGAATGAGAGATGAATTAACAGAAGCTATAAAAAATAAATAGGAGGTAAAAAAATGCCATTTCATTTAAATGCTAAATTAATAAATATAGATAAAATAAGAGAAAATTTATTTAAATTTTCAATAGAAGCAAAAGAAATTGCAGAAACTGCAAAATCAGGTCAATTTATAGAAATAAGAGTAAGTGATGAGATAGAGCCATTATTAAGAAGACCAATTAGTATATTCAACATAAGAAAAGATGAAAATATTGTAGAATTTATTTTTGAAGTAAGAGGTAAAGGAACAAAGATTTTATCTCAAAAGCAAATAGGTGATAAAATTGATGTTATAGGACCATTAGGATATGGAACATTTAATACAGAGAACATAAAAAATGCAGTAATAATTGCTGGAGGAATAGGTTCTTTTCCATTATATAATCTTGCAAAAGAATTAAAAAATATTGCAAATACTAATATTTATTTAGGATTTAAAAACAAAGATGTAGTTGTACTAGAAAAAGAATTTGAAGAGGTTTGTAATAAATTAAAAATAACCACTGATGATGGTAGTTATGGAATAAAAGGATTTGCAATAAATGTATTAGAAGAAGATTTAAAAAAGCAAGAAAAACCAGATATAATTTATGCATGTGGTCCATTACCAATGTTAAAAAGAGTACAAGAATTAGCAAAAAGCTTAAATATTCCTTGTCAAATATCTCTAGAAGAAAAAATGGCATGTGGAATGGGAGTTTGTCTTGGATGTGCTGTAAAGACTTCTAACAGTTCAAAGGAAAATCCAGAATATATGCATGTTTGTAAAGCTGGACCAGTATTTTGGTCAGAAGATGTAGAAATATAAAGGAGAGAAAGATGCCAGGTTATGTAATACATATAGCAATAGCAAATGAATATTTAAGAAAACACAATGAAAAAAACAAAGAAGATTTTATAAATGGAACTATTGATCCAGACATAACAAATGATAAAACAAAAACGCATTATGGACCATATAGTTCTGAAGCAAACCTTAGTATGTTTTTAGAAAAAAACGAAGCAAACAACAGCTATCAAAAAGGTCATTTTCTACATTTACTAGTTGATAAATTATTTTATAATTATTATTTTGATATTAAAAAAATAAAAAATTTTACAAAATATGTTTATGATGATTATGATAAATTAAATAAAACATTAATAAAAAAATATGATGTTGTTTTACCTACAGAATTAAAAAAATATGCAAGTATAGATGAAGGAAATCCAATCATATTAAAACAAGACATTATTGAAAAAATGATTAATGATATTTCAGATTTAAATCTAGATGAGATAATTCATGAAATAAAAGTAAATAAATATTTTCTTATGAAAGGAAGAAAAATAATATGAAAACAAGTGTAAATTTAGCAGGAATTGAAATGAAAAATCCAGTAACAGTAGCATCTGGAACATTTGGATATGGAAGAGAATTTTCAGAATATATAGACTTAAATAGATTAGGAGCTATTATTACAAAAGGTACATCATTAAAGCCAAGAGCTGGAAATAAGCCAAGTAGAGTATATGAAACATCAGCTGGAATGTTAAATTCCATAGGATTACAAAATCCGGGTGTCGAATATTTTGCAAATTATGATTTACCTTTTTTAAAAAATTTTAACACCAAAATAATTGT
>CANPWI010000131.1 GCA_947584125.1 uncultured Clostridia bacterium | reverse complement strand
ATGCTTTAAATATACTTGTAAAGCTTAAAGAAAGTGCATCATAAATTTTGTATTAATTTAATAAGTAAAAAATGTAGGAAAGATTATCAGAAATGATAGTCTTTTTATTTTAAAGCAAAGTATGCAACAAAATGCTATAATAAAAATATCTAATATATATATTATTAAAATAAAAGGAGGTATTATGTTGGATGAATTAGTAAACAAAGCAATAAATGGAGATAAAGAAGCATTTACAAATGCTATTTTATCTATAGAAAAAGATTTGTATACAATTGCAAAAATAAAATTAAAAAATGATGATGATGTATGTGAAGCTGTTCAAGAAACTATGATTTCAACATATAATAATATCAAAAAATTAAAAAAAACTGAATATTTTAAAACTTGGGTAATTAGAATTTTGATAAATGAATGCAATAAAATATATGCAAGTAAAAGAAAATCTTATGTTTCATTAGATGAAATGACCAATTTAAAAGATGATTTAGATATGAATAATAGTATATTAGAAAAAATTGATTTTAATTCTTTAATACAAAGCTTAAAAAATGATGAAAAAACAATTATTACTTTATATTATTATTTAAAATATACTACAAAAGAAATAAGTACAATTTTAAAAATAAACGAAAGTACAGTAAGAAGTAAGATATTAAGAAGCAAGCAAAAGTTATATAAAAAATTTATAAAGGAAGGAGAAAAAAATGGATAAAATTGAACAATTATTAATAGAAACAGTACAAAGGGATAAATTGAATATTCCATTTGAATTTACAAATACAATAAAAAAAGCATTGGATGATGAAAGAATAAATAATAAGCAAAATCATAATTATTTCATAAAGATAATAACAATTTGTGCAACAATGCTATTATGTACTGGAATTGCATTTGCAATGTCTAATAAAGGAAAAAATAATACTTTAAGAAATTATATAAATACAAATGAAAGTCAAATTAAAATAAATAATGGCATAGAAGAAGCTATAAATAATGGATATAATCAATATTTAAATCAAGACTATATAATTAATAATAATTTAGGAATAAAAATTGATAACATAATTATGGATGACTATAATCTATATTTATTATTTAATATAGATTATAATTCAAATATTGAAGATATTGGATATATAAAAATTAAGGATATTAATATTTTAGATGAAAATCAAAATTTATTATATGATGGCAATGAAAATATTATTAATTCCAAAAAAGAAAATATTGTTAATCAACTAAGTATAAGATACCAAAAAAATTCAAATGAGAATTTTTATCAAAGCTTAAACTTAGCGTCAGAAAAATTCCCTAGATGTAAAAATATTTATATAAATATAGATACTGTAGAAGTATTTATTAATTCAAAAGGATATAAAAAATATAAAGAGTTAGAAATAAAAGGTAAATGGAATTTTAAAATAGATATAGACGATAAAATGATAAATAGAGAAACAATAAAATATACTTTAAAAGATAATGAAAAATTTAAACTAACATCAGGAATAATAGGTAGTACACAAGCTATGTTCAATTTAGAAATGGTAGATAAAGACATAAATATTACAAGTATAGAATTAAGAGATAAAAATAATAATTCCTATGGAATAGCAAAATATTTTTCATTATCAGATGGAAAAATAAAAGCAATATTTGATGTTACATTATTTGAAATAAATGATGATATAAAATTAATAATTAAATCATCAAATAATGAAGATATAATACTTGATTTAATAAAATAATATCTAAGGTACAACTTACAAGTTATAGAGCAGATAGTTAGTTGATAACTATCTGCTTTTGTGATAAATTAACACATTATATGACCAATTACCTTTTAAAATTATATAAAAGTAAATTTTATAATAATTGATACATTTTGTGACCACATATATTTTTATTTATTTTAAATTATATTATACTATTACTTGAAAGGAGAAATTAATATGAAAAGTTATAATGTAGATTTAGACCAAAAGATAAACGATATTATATCATCTAATACAGAATCAAAAAATGATAATATCATAAGTTATATTCAATATCAAAAAGGAAACAAAGAAAGTTATTTCTTTAATGATAGTATAGGAATTATAAAAAATTACGAAAGTTGTATGTATAATAAAAATTTTTATATGTCAGATTTACATACTTTAAATGAAATAACTAAATTAGAGTTTAAAAATGGAATTTGTTATTTGGGAGGTAATAAATATTTAGATATCGAAGAATATAAAAAATATGTAGATAAATATATAAATAGTCAAGATGTATCTGATAAAAGATTATATGCTGTTATAACACACATTGGTAAGTATGATAATATATATATAAGTTATAATAAATTACTAAATAGTATAAATGCAGAAAACAAAAAAATTGTTGGGCTTCCTATGGAACAATTTGTTTGTGGTAGTTGGAACGAGCTAGATGAAAATAAATATATTACTAATATTATGATACCAATAGAGTAGAAAAAAATTACCATTGGTCATATTATTACCAATGGCATAGACATCTTCATTAAAAAATTTTATAATAAAAGTAGAAAGTGAGGATGTTAATATATGAAAAATTTAAGGAAAAAACAAATTGAAGAGGCAAAACTTAGAAAGGAAATGTTAACTAAAAAGTATAATTTAAGAGAAAATGCTTTTGATATTAAAAAAATGAAGAGCATAGCTTTGTTTGACGAACTAATAAATAAAGTAGAACAAGA
>CANPWI010000130.1 GCA_947584125.1 uncultured Clostridia bacterium | reverse complement strand
ATTGTAGATGGATCTGTCATAGGATCAAATGTACCGATTTGTTCGATAATTTTACCATCTCTTGGACTTCTTGAATCTGCAACAACTACATGATAGAAAGGTGCTTTTTTCTTTCCAAATCTTTGTAATCTAATTTTTACCATTTTTTTCACCTCCTACAAGTTTTTATTTATATATAAAAAATAATATCATGTTTTTGAAAGACTTTTTAGTCTAACCTTACATTAAATTATTTAATATTTACATTTTAAAGTTTTTAAGGTCTATATCATTTGCATTAATATTTTTCATTATGTTTTTTATACCTTTATCTGATTTTACTTTTTTCATCATTTTTTGTGTCATTTCAAATGAATTCATAAATTTATTTATTTCTTGTACTGTTGTTCCTGAACCATTAGCAATTCTTCTTCTTCTACTTCCATTTAAAATATTTGGATTTCTTCTTTCTTTTTCTGTCATAGAACAAATAATTGCTTCTATTCTGTCAAATTCTTTTTCATCAACTTTTATGTCTTTAAATTTATTCATTCCTGGTATCATTTTTAATATAGATGAAAATGACCCCATTTTTTTCATTTGTCTTAATTGTGCCAAATAATCATTTAAATCAAAAGTTTGCTTTTTTAATTGTTCTTCCATTTTTTTAGCTTCTTCTTCATCAAATGCTTCTTCAGCTTTTTCTATAATAGAAAGCACATCTCCCATTCCTAAAATTCTTGATGCCATTCTATCTGGGTGGAATACCTCTATATCACTAAGTTTTTCTCCGGTAGCTGCAAATTTAATTGGTCTTCCAGTAACATTTTTAACTGATAATGCTGCACCACCACGAGTATCTCCATCTAGCTTTGTTAGTATTACACCATCTATACCTAGTGCTTCATTAAAGCTTGTAGCTACATTTACTGCATCTTGACCAGTCATTGCGTCAACAACAAGTAATATTTCGTGTGGTTTAACATTAGCTTTTACATCTTTTAATTCATTCATTAATTCTTCATCAATATGAAGACGACCTGCTGTATCTAATATTACTACATCATTCATTTTTGATATAGCAACATTCATTGCTTGTTTTGCAATATGAACAACATTTTTTGATTCTTCATTTGCAAAAACTGGAATGTTTAAGCTTGCACCAACTACTTGTAATTGTTTTATAGCTGCTGGTCTATATACATCACATGCAACTAATAGTGGTTTTTTTCCTTGTTTTCTAAGTAAATTTGCAAGTTTTCCAGATGTTGTTGTTTTACCTGAACCTTGAAGTCCAACAAGCATTATAACTGTTGGTGGGTTTGGAGTAAAGTTTATTTTACTTTCTGTACCACCTAGTAAATCAACTAATTCATCTTTTACTATTTTTATTACTTGCTGTCCAGGTGTTAAAGATTTTAACACATCTTGACCTAAAGCTTTTTCTTCTATTTTACTAATAAAATCTTTTACTATTTTATAGTTTACATCTGCTTCAAGAAGCGCAAGTTTTACTTCTCTTAGCATTTCTTTTAGGTCTGAGTTTGTTATTCTTGCTTTTCCTCTTAATTTTCTAGTTATATCTTGGAGTCTTGATGATAATCCTTCAAATGCCACTTGTATTCCTCCTTGTTTTATTAAATTAAACCATTTAGTTCGTTCTTAATGTTTTCAAGAATATTTGCAATTTGCTCATCTGAGAATTTAGTTTGTATTTTTGTTAATTCAGACAAAATTTCTACTATTTTTTTTTCTTGTTTAATTGATGTTTTCATTATCCCTAGCTTTTCTTCGTATTCGAAAAGTTTATTTTCCCCCTTCTTTAAATTATCTCTAACTGCTTGTCTTGTAATTTGTAAATTTTCTGCAATTTCAGATAGAGAAAAATCGTTATTATAGTAATCATCTAATAAAGTATATTGCTTATTAGTTAATAATCTTCCGTATATACTTAGTAACATACTTACCTTAACATTTTTATCCATACTACTACCTCTCATTTGTAATGCTAATATACTTTACACCATTTTTTTGATTTTGTCAAGGGGTTTTCATAAATTTTATATAAATAATAATAAAAAAATTGGTGCAATATACACCAATTTTTTTTATTTGTTCTTATTTCTTTTCTATTTTGAAATCATAAGCATTTGCAAAATCAACTGTAGCAGCTGTATTTAATGTTGCTTGTTCTCCTGGTAATACTTTATCTAAGTATGCTTCTAATTCTTTTAACACACTTCCGTCTTTAGTTAATAATGTTATTTTTACTGCAAATCCACCTTTTTCTTGACTAGTTGGGTTATTTACTGTAGCTAATATTCTTGATACATTATTTTTTTCTGTTAATCTTATATTTGATACCTCTAATCCATCTATTGTTTTTGTTTCTGCAAGTTTGTTGCTTGTATTAACTTTAGTTCCATCTGCTAAAACATTTACATGTTCTTCTTGCTGTGCAGATTGTTCAATATTTTTTACCTCTCCATTTCCTTTTTTACCGTTTGCTTTTACAATTAATAATATTACAATTAATAATATTACTACTCCTATAAATATCCACACTTTCTTATCTTTTTCCATTTTTTTCCTCCCTTTGTTTTTTTATAAATTCTTTAGATTTATCTTTTTATATTCTAACAATAATTTACTATACAGTCAACACTTTTTTATTATTTTTTGTTTTTATTTTTATTCATATTTATATTCTAATTCTTCCTCTTCTATTTTGTTTATTTTCATATATTTAAAGCATTGCTTTTCTATCTTATTAAAATCACAACATCTATTTTTTATTTCTTCTTCAATAATATTGTTTTTAACCATATAGTATAGGTTTTCTGCATATTTATTAATTTTTTCTTTATTATTTTCACACCATTTACCTTGCAAACTTAACAATTTTGCATATTT
>CANPWI010000129.1 GCA_947584125.1 uncultured Clostridia bacterium | reverse complement strand
CAAACACTCCTATTGTTATATTTCTACTATCACAAGTATCACATTTATCTATTGGAGCATCTCCTGGTATATTTTTTAAACAAACTTCACAGTATGTTCTATGGTATTTTCCAAGTTTTGGGTCTAATCCATAATTACATAATATTTTTCTACCATCTTCATTTTTTATTGCTTTGAATAATTCTTTATAACTAATATTTTCAACAAGTATTTTATTATACTCTCTTGCTATTTTTGGTAAAGAATGTGCATCAGAGTTTGTTAAAAATGTTTTTGTTTCTAATTCTGAAATTTGATCTGCTAAAAATGTATCTGAACTTAATCCTAATTCTATTGCTGGTATTTTGTTGTATTTTTCTTTAAATATTTTTTCTAATCTATCTGTACAATTTCCATAAAAACTTTTATGTGGTGTAAAAGCGTGTGCTGGCACTAATGTACCATTATATTTTTCTACTATGTCTATAAGTTCATAAGCTGATATATCTGCTCTTTGTGAGCTAAGCGTTATATTTTTTATATGTTTTTTCATTTCTTCTGAAAATCCTTTTATATCTTTTAGAAATGGAAAATAACATAAATTATGTGCACTACCTGTTTTGCCATTATCATTTATTTCAGATGTTTCTATTTCACTACCTAATATTATACAAACTTTATCTTTATATATAATTCCACCATCTTCAATTTCATAAGCTTCTCCCTTTTGTAAAAATTTTTCTATATCTTCAATTACATAAGGTGATGCACAATCTATAATACCTACTATTTGAATTCCTTTTTTATCTACACATTCTTTAGCAATATTTTCAAAATTTAATGATTTTGCTGCTGTAATTTTTATTGGCTTATTATTTTCACTTCTTCCTATGTGTACATGTAAATCTGCAAATACTTCATACATTTTTTTAACCCTCTTTCTTATATTATTTGTTTTATTGCATTTCTTGCTAATTCATCACATCTATTATTATATTCATTATCACTATGTCCTTTTACTTTTATAAACTTAACTTTGTGTATTTGTGTAAGTTCATATAATTCTTGCCACATTTCTTTATTTTTTACTGGCTCTTTATTTGAGTTTTTCCAACCATTTTTAAGCCAGCTGTTAATCCAGTTTTGATTAAATGCATTAACAACATAAGCACTATCACTATATATTTCTACATCACAAGGATACTTTAAACATTTTAATCCTTCAATAACTGCCATTAACTCCATAACATTATTTGTTGTTTCTTTTTTTCCACCTGACATCTCTTTTTGCTTGTTTTTATATATAAGTATAGTTCCCCAGCCACCTGGTCCTGGATTTCCAGAGCAAGCACCATCTGTATAAATTATAATTTTTTCCATTTTATCTCCTATTCTAATTGTATTTTTTCTTATTTTGTGATATTATATCAATAAATAATTTATATGTAAAGGAGAATTTATATGGCAAAGGTATTAGGAATTATTGCTGAGTATAATCCATTTCATAATGGTCATTTATACCATTTAAACACATCTCGTGAATATACTAATTCAGATTATACTATTTGCGTAATGAGTGGAAATTTTACAGAACGTGGTGATACATCTATAGTAGATAAATGGACCAAAACACAAATGTGTTTATTAAATGGCATTGATTTAGTATTAGAATTACCTACTATCTATGCTGTTTCTAGTGCAGAAAATTTTGCATATGGAAGTGTTAATTTACTTAATTCCTTGAAAATTGTAGATACTATTTCTTTTGGTTCTGAAATTTCCGATATTACAATTTTAGATACATTTGCTGATGTTTTGTTACATGAACCTAAAGAATATGTTTCTTTATTAAATCATGAATTAAGTAAAGGGATTTCTTTTCCTAAAGCTCGTGAAAATGCATTACTTATGTATTTAAATGATATAAGAAAATATGCAAATGTTCTTTCATCTCCTAATAATATTTTAGCTATTGAATATTTAAAAGCATTAAAAAAATTAAAAAGCAATATTGCTCCTGTTAATGTTACTCGTTCTACTGTTTCATATAATGATACAGGTATAGTTAATGGTTTTGCAAGTGCTACAGCTATTAGAAAAATGATTACCAATCGTAGATTTTTAGATTTACGCTCTTGCTTACCTGATTCATCTTATAAAATTATAGCAAATGCTATTCAACTTGGTTCAGTTGTACCAAGTTTAGCATCTTTTGAAAAAGAGATTTTATATAATTTTAGAAAAATGACTTTAGAGGAAATTGCAAATCTTCCTGATGTAAATGAAGGTTTAGAACATTCTATTAAAGATGCTGCTAATTCTTGCAACTCTATTAATGAATTTATAGCTAAAGTAAAATCTAAAAGATATACTGTTACAAGAATTCAACGAATTGCTGTTTATTCGCTTTTAGGTATAACAAAAAAAGATATGCAACTTTCTTATAAAACAGAGCCTTATATTAGAGTTTTAGGATTTAATAAAAAAGGTCAAGAATTAATTTCTGCAATTAGTAATGCAAATCCTAAATTAAATATTATTACATCTGTAAAAAAATTTATGGACGAATCTAATAATAAAAATCAAAAATATCTATTAGAAAAGGACATTTTTTCAACTAATGTATATACTCTTGGATATGAATATGAATCTTATGCAAATCTTGACTATACACAAAAATTAATCACATTATAATTGTCATTTTTATCATATATTTTTATTATAAACATATAATTAACTAAAAAAAGAAACGAGGTTATTTATATGTTTATTTTTAATGTAAAATTAAATAGTAATAAATTATTTAGAATTTCTTTTATTTTAATTGCACTTCTGGTAACAGTTTTACTTATTTCTGCAATTTACAAAGTTGTATTTAATAATGGAGAATCAAAAACTAGTGATTGTGTTTATGAACCTAGTGTATATACATTAACTAGTGATAATTATACTAATGTTTTAAAATC
>CANPWI010000128.1 GCA_947584125.1 uncultured Clostridia bacterium | reverse complement strand
CTTTTTTATTTTCGGTTTTATCTTTATTTTCCATAACATCACTATTCCTTCCTTATATTAAGTATCTAATTCATACATAATATTTGCTATTATTGCTATTGGAGCTGTTTCTGTTCGCAAAATTCTTTTTCCTAGTGTTATTGATTTTGCTCCATTTTCTATTAATAACTCTATTTCATTTTCATCAATACCACCTTCTGGGCCAACAATTACTGCTATATTTTTAAAATTATTTTCTTTTTTTATTTTGGTTAATTCATTTTTTAATGTGTTTATTTTTTCATTTTCATTTGCAATTAATACTATATCATAATTTTCAAAATTTTTAAATATATTCTTTATATTTATTATAGAATTTACAGTTGGTATTATATCTCTTTTACTTTGTTTTGCAGCTACCTCTGCTATTTTTTGCCATCTTTCTATTTTCTTTTGTTTTGTTTTTTCATCAAATTTTACTACACATCTTTTCATTTCTACAGGTGTTATTTCTGAAATTCCAAGTTCTGTTGATTTTTCAATTATAAATTCCATTTTTTCAAATTTTGGTAACCCTTGAAATAAAGTTATTTTTAAATTAGATTCTGTAGTGTATTTTATTTCATTTTCTATTTTTACTATTACCTTTTCTTTTTCAATTTCTTCTATTATACATTCATAACTTTTTCCTTCATTTTGATTAGCTATTTCAATTTTATCATTTTTATTTAATCTAAGTACATTTTTAATATGGTTAACATCTTCACCTATTATTGTTATTTTATTATTTTCTATTTGTTCTTTATTTACAAAAAATTTAAACATAAATATTTCTCCTATTTTTCAAAAATATAGAGCAGATTATAATCTGCCCTTAATTTGAATTATATTTTACGCTCTTGGGTGAGCACTTTTATATACATTTTTTAATGTTTCGTCTTGGAATTGCATATATACTTGTGTTGATGAAATGTCTGAATGACCAAGCATTGTTTGAATAGCTTTTAAATCTGCTCCATTTTGTAGTAAATGTGTAGCAAATGAATGTCTTAAAACATGAGGTGTAATTTCAGATTGAATATGAGCTTGTTCTTTATAATATTTTATTATTTTCCAGAAACCTTGTCTTGTTAATCTTCTTCCATTTGCATTTACAAATAATGCTGTTACTGAATCATCTCTAATTATTATTGGTCTTGCTTTATCTACATATTCTTTTAATGCTTTTAATGACATTGATCCTAATGGTATTTTTCTTTGTTTTGTAGCACTTTTACAAATAACATAACCTTCATCTAAATTTACATCTTCAACATTTAATGAAATAATTTCTGTTACTTTCATTCCTGTAGCATAAGCAAATTCTAACATTGCTTTATCTCTAATACCTTTTAAGTCAACATTTTTAGGTTGTTCTAACAATAA
This sequence comes from uncultured Clostridia bacterium, assembly GCA_947584125.1. Taxonomy (GTDB): domain Bacteria; phylum Bacillota; class Clostridia; order TANB77; family CAG-508; genus CANRMR01. Next base: position 1,543 of record CANPWI010000128.1, on the reverse strand, counting down.
TTCTACTTCTTCAGTTGTTAAAACACTTGGAGCTTTCTTTTCTATTTTTGGTGATGAAATTCCTTCTGTTGGGTCTTCTTTTATTTTCTTAGTTTTTAATGCATATTGGTAAAAAGATCTAATGGATGCTAAATTTCTTGATATAGTTGAACTTTTCTTTCCTATTTTTTCTAAATATTTTAAATATTCTCTTAAATCTGTATTATTTACGTTCATATAATTCATATTATTACTATTTAAATATTCTTGATACTTTATTAAGTCTCTTCTATATGATTGTAAAGTGTTTTCTGACGCTTTTTTATCATTTTTTATAAATTCTAAAAAAATCTTTATTTGCTTTTCCATTTTTTCGCTCCCCTAATCTATAAATATTTTTTTCTTTTCAATTTACATAAGTTATATCAAATTAATAAACTTTTGTAAAGACTTTTTTCGATTTTTTTTATTTTTTTATATCATATTACTACAAATTGTTAATAAATTACTAGATATGTATGCTTCTATACCAGATGATATTAATAACATGATTAACATTGCTCCTGAAAATGCTGTATGTCTAAATATTTCTACCTTTATATTTTCTTTTCTTCTATCCTTCATTATTGATTTATATAATTTAATTCCACTTACTGCTAATGCAAAAATAACTGGTATTATTATTATTGTTTGTAATAATATTGAACTTAAAACAAATATTATTCCATTTCCTGTTCCTAATGCTATTATACTGCTTGATATAGTATATCCCAAAGCAAAACCCCTAAATCCTACTATTCCATATACAAATGGCATACCAATTACTGTACATCCTGATATCCATAAGGTAATAGCTAAAATTAAATTATTAATAATTGACTTGTTTAATAATTTTCCATTATCCACTGTGTAATCTGTTTTTATACCTTGTACAAAGTTCCCTATATATGATGTTATTTCTTCTTTATTTTCTTGATTTGTATTATTTATAAATATAACACCTAGTATTAATCCAATTAAAAATATTATCATTACAATAAAATATTCTCTTATGTTATTTTGAATATTTCTTAATATTGCATTTTTTATTTTTAGTTCATTTCTTTGGTTTCTCATAATTACCTCCTGTTTGTAACTTTTGTTTCTACATAATGTGTATGTTATAAACCTAAAAATAGAACTAAAAAAATTAATGTTTTAATTTCCGCATACTTTTCCGTATACACCTCCACCGCCGGCTTTTATGTTCATATTTCCGCTTCTGGCTGAAATAATATTTTCTGCAATTTTCTTTCCAACAACAGCTTCTATATCATCTTCTGATAATTTATGTAATATGTTCATTTCTGTTTTAAAATGATTTAATAGTTTGTCTATTGTTTTATTTCCTAAACCTGGTATAAATGTAAGTGGTATTTGGTAAATGTATGGTGGTCTAAAACTAGGACTTTTTGTTTTTTCTTTATCTTTTATCATTTCTATTCTATCAAACACTCCTATTGTTATATTTCTACTATCACAAGTATCACATTTATCTATTGGAGCATCTCCTGGTATATTTTTT
>CANPWI010000127.1 GCA_947584125.1 uncultured Clostridia bacterium | reverse complement strand
AAAAAAGAGAAATTACACTAATTACTTGTACAAATGATTCTTCACAAAGACTAATAATAAAAGCTTCGGAAATATAGTGAAAGGAAATTTTATGAAATTAATATATAATAAAAGGAAAATTGTAGAATTTTTTATACTTGTAGTTATATTTATTTTGGCAATTATATTTACTATAAAAATAAATGCATCAACAAAATTAGATAGAATAGATGCGTTCCCTGATAGTTATAAACCATATTTAGAGGAATTAAAAAAGAAATATCCTAACTGGGAATTTACAGCATTATATACAAATTTAGATTGGAATTATGTTGTTAATAATGAAAATGTATTTGGAAAAAATTTAATACCAAAAAATTATTCTGATTCTTGGAAAAATACAACACCAGGTCAATATAATGTTGAAGTTGATGGAGGATGGGTAGATACATCAAGACAAGCAGTAGAATATTGTATGGACCCTAGAAATTTTTTAAATGAGGTTAGAATATTCCAGTTTCAGACTTTATCTTATGATAAATATACAACAGATTTAAATGTTATAGAAAAAGTTTTATATGGAACAGAATTTTACAATAAAAAAGTAGATTATTTAGACAGTTTAGGAAATACAATTCATACAAATGACACATATTCACAACTAATATTAAAAGCTGGTCAAACCTCAAGTGTAAATCCATATTATTTAGCATCACGAATAAAACAAGAAGTCGGACCGTTTTTAACGCATAATTCTATAAGTGGAAATGTAGAAGGATATAAGGGATTATATAATTTTTATAATATAGGTGCAACAAGTTCTACAGATAAAATGGGAGCAATAAAAAATGGATTAGAATATGCAAAAGATGCAAAAGGTGCAAGTCAAGAAATAAAAAATAAATATTTAATTCCATGGGATACAAAAGAAAAATCTATTACAGGTGGAGCAATATTTATAGGTTCAAGTTATATAAATGTAGGTCAAAATACAGTATATTTACAAAAATTTGATGTAAATAATGATAGGTCAAACAGCTTATTTTGGCATCAATATATGACAAATGTTTTAGCACCATATAGTGAATCAAAATCAATTTATAATGGATATAAAAAAATGGGAATATTAGATACACCTATTCATTTTATAATACCAGTTTATAATAATATGCCACAAATACCAACTCAAAGTCCAGATATAAATAATAATGAATTTGACAATGATAATACTAAAATGTATTGTAAAGGAACAAATGTAAATGTAAGAACAGGACCTGGAACATCTTATGAAATACTAACAACAGTAAGTATTTCAGATACTATGACAAGAATAAAAAAAGGAAAACAATCATCAGATAAATGGGACAAGGTAATATTGGATAATGGTATAATAGGGTATATATATCAAATGTATTTAGAAGAAAGTCCAAAATATGAAATAGAAATACATTTTGATGCTCCATTAACCGTAAATGGTTTAGAAATTAGTGGAATAAATTATAATGAAAATACTGTAAAAAGTTTAAAACAAAAAATAACTACAAATTCAGAATTAGTTTTTGTAAACAATAAGGGTGTAGTATTAAAAGATGAAGATGAAATTGGAACAGGCAGTAAAATACAAGTTAAAGAAAATGGAAAATTATTAAGAGAATATAATATAATAATATATGGAGATATAAATGGTGATGGGAAAATTAATACAATAGATTTACTTGTATTACAAAGGCATATTTTAGAAATAGAAAGAATTGAAGATATTTATACTAAAGCTGGAAATATTAACAAAAACGGTAACAATCCAAATACAATAGACTTACTTTTAATACAAAGACATATTTTAGGTCTTCAAATTATTAAACAGTAAAATAGGAGAAATTATGAAAAAAATATTTTACTTTATAGTAACTTTTATATTTATACAAATCTTTATTTCAATACCTGCTTTAGGAGTTGAAAGTGAAGAAATAAAGGAATTAGAAAATACCAATTTAGAAACTTTAGCAATAGAAGATGTATATTTATATCCACCATTTTCAAATGAAATAACAGAATATAATACAGAAATTTCAAATGATATAAACAATTTAAATATTCTTGCAATTCCAGAAAATGAAAATGCAACTGTGAAAATAGAAAAAGAAGATACTTTAAAAGTAGGGGATAATATAATAACTATATATGTTACAGCACAAGACGGAAAAAATACAAAACAATTTAATATAAATGTGCATAAAAGAACAAATGAAGAAGAAACAAAATATGAAGAGGAACAATCCAAAATGGATGTTAAATTAAATGAAGCTTATAAAATAGAAAAATTGAAAACAAATGGAGAGTCAACCTATGAAAGTGAAAGATTAATAAACTATAACGCAAAAGATAAAATAGGCAAAAATATTAATATTTTTGTATTGATATTAGTAATAATAATTATAATTTCAATTCTTTTATATACTAAATATAAAAGAAAAAATAAAAATAAATAATTAATAGGAAAGTATAATTTTCTTATTGTATAAAAAAGAATTTCTATGTATAAAACTATTTACATAAAAATTCTTTTTTCATATATATTAAGCAAGTATAAAAATTTTACAAAAAAAATAATAATATGAAATTTTAAGCTAAAAAATGAAAAAATATATCATTTTTTTAAGCAGAAACTATTGCAATAAATCAAGATTATTGTTATGATATAAATAGAGACTATGTCACATAAGGGAGATAAAAATGATAGAGTTTAGAAATGTAAATAAAAGGTATGATACAGGTACAATTGCAGTTAATAATGCTAATTTTAAAATTGATAAAGGAGAATTCGCATTTTTAGTAGGTGCATCAGGTTCAGGAAAGTCTACATTAATAAAATTAATTTTAAAAGAAGAAGAACCAACATCTGGAAATATTATTATAAATGGAAAAGACACAACTTTTTTAAAACAAAGTAAAGTACCATTTTTAAGAAGAAGTATGGGAGTGGTATTTCAAGATTTCAGATTATTACCTGATAA
>CANPWI010000126.1 GCA_947584125.1 uncultured Clostridia bacterium | reverse complement strand
TTTTAGCAGTTATGGTCAAGATTTTATTGTAGATATATTACAATTTATGGAAACAGACACGGATTATTGTTAGGAGGAACTATGAAAAAAGATAAAATGAAATTAGAAGAAGCGGTAGAATTATTACAAGAGCAAATAGAAATGCTTGATAGACACATAAAAAATTATGAAGAAAGCAATTGCAAAACAAATATATATTTACAATTAGTTAAAGAAAAACAAGCTATAGAAACAGTATTACAAGAATTAAAAATTAAAGATAATAAAATAAATAAAATAAAAAGATATTGTAAATCAAAATCAAAATTTAATTGTTTAGGAGATAATCTAACTGGAAAAAGTATTAGATATTTATATAAATAGTACAAAATGTGAAATATTAAATTTATTGGAGGAATAAATATGAAAGTATTAGAAGCAATAAAATATTTAGATATGATGAATAAGAAAATCGATTTTAAATTAGAAGGTTATGTCTATGGTAATGAAGCCATAGAAACAGTATTACAAGAATTAGAAGAACAAGACAAAGAAATAGTAAAATATCAACTATATTTAACGGAAGAAGTCATACCTACAAGGAAAATAGAAGATAAGATAAAAGAACTACGAAAAAAAGAAAAGAAATGTGCAAAATATTCAGAGTATACAATGGAAGATATAATAGTATCTAAAATAAGTATTTTACAAGAATTATTGGAGGAAAAATAAATGGAATTAGAAGAAACAATAAAAATATATAATGAACTAAAGAAATACAAAGAAATAATCGGAAGCATAGATACAGATTTCTTTTTTAACTTTGGAGAAACAGTATCGCAAGCATTAGAAAAATTACAAAATAAAATAGAACAAGAAAAAACTGGTGTACAAATATTACAATTACCAGAACCAAAATCATTTCTTAAAGTAGGGTATGAAAGAAATGTAATAATAGGTGTAGATACAAAATTCAATAAATTACAAAAATTTATGTGGAAATTTTTATTAAATATAAAAATAGAAGATGTAGAGGATTAAAAATGTATAAATGTAAATATATATTTGGACAAACAATAAAATACAAAGGCAAAAATCACAAAGTAAATGGAATAAGATTTATTTCTGGTGGAGTAATGTATAAATTAAGTGGAATAAGAGAATGGATAAAAGAGGAGGAAATATAGGTATGAAATTATATAAAACAAAGTTAGGAAGAATTATAAATTTTATAAAGAATGAAGGAAAATTCGAAAGAGGAGATTTAGTAGAAGTGTTAAAAAATGAAAGTGAATATAAATGCTATGATAAATACATAGGACAAAAAGCAGTTGTAGTAGGTATGGACTATAAGAAAAAAGACAATGTAGTTAGTTTGAAATTTCTTGATGGTGAGAAATTCGATTATAAGCCTAGTGAATTAAGAAAATGTGATTATAAAGAGGAACTAGGAAACAAAGAGTATAAAGTATTATTAAGAATGATTTAAATTGCCCAATGTGTGGGAGAAAGTTAGGTGAATAATATGAGTGATAGAGTAAAGGGATTTAGAGTTATATTAGATAAGGATTGTGTTGACTATAATGCACAAACAATACAAGATGCTATTATGATGATAAAAGGTGTTAAAGATGTGAAACCTAGTATTGTAAATAGTGATGATTTAATGAACAGAATGAAGATAAAAAGTGAAATGAAAATGAAATTATATGATTTGATAGATGAAATAAACAAAGAGGAGTAATGTTATAGGCAAGATTATAAACAAGTAATTGAAGAAGTTATAAAAATACTTAAAACAAAGAAAAAACTTGATGAATATAATGTAAGAAAACAATAAAATAGACCATACTATTACAGAGGTGTAATAGTTATGACAGAACAAGAAATAATACAGATGTGGAAATCAGGATTAACAAAGAATAAATTAGCAGAAATATATAAAAGACAATATAACAATAGAATAAAGATAATACGATTAGATATAAAACATAGACATAGTGGAAGATTTATAACAAATTATGAAGCTTTAAGCTATATAGAAAGAACTATATTAAAATATCTAAAAGGAGATGAATACAAATGTTAAAAAGAATAGAAAAACAAATAGATAGCTACTATATACTAAAAAAGGAATTACCAACTCAAATAGAAATTAATAAAGATGATTATAAAGAATTAGAGAAAGAAACTAAAAAGAATATACAGAAAGTTTTTAATTGTAAAATAATAATAAACAATGATATAGATAAAATAAAATTGAGTTAGGAGGTACTTATGACAAGAGAAGATTTAAAACTATATAAAATTAATCAAGATTGGATTAAAGGAAGAATGGAGTACATAGAAGAATATAAAACAAGTATAACAAAAATAACAACGGTATTATCTGATATGCCAAAAGGCAGTAAAGAGGTACAAGATAGTATGGCAGATAAGATAGCGGAATTATTAGATATGGTAAATACATTATCAGAAGAAATGTTACAACAAAGTAGAAAGCAATATAATATATTAGAACAACTAAATAAAGTAGAACAGCCATATAGAATAATATTAGAAAAGATATACATACAAGGAAAGAAATTAGTTGATGTAGCAAGTGAAATGGGATATGATTATAAATATATGTGTAAAATGAATGGTAATGCATTAAATAAATTTGATAACACGATAAATCACGAAAAAAAAGGTTGAATGACGACATATAAATATGATTTAATATATAATGAAATAAAAAGTTAAGTAAGAACTTAACAATTACCCCATTTCATATAGCACAATCATTCAGAGTAATGGTTCTAATGTCCAAGTGCTGTAATAAATATATTATTTTGAAATGGAATTAGTGTTGTATCACTATATAAATTAAGTTATTAACATACACTGTATATATATTATAAAAAGAGTTTATCTAAAAAGATAAGCTTTTTTATTATGCTAATAATATAATGCTAGGTAATATTATTAATAAATTCCATATTTCCCTTTTAATTTAAAAGATTAGGGTTATCCTAGCTAACTCTAACAGAAAAGAGGTCAAATATGACAGTACAAGAATTAATACAAGAAC
>CANPWI010000125.1 GCA_947584125.1 uncultured Clostridia bacterium | reverse complement strand
TTTCATAGAATATGTAAAATAAGATATGGAAAATATTATATATTAAAATGTGATATTAGTAAATTTTTTGCAAGTATAGATATAGAAATATTAAAAAAGAAAGTTCAAAGGAAAATTAAAGATAAGGAAGCTTTAAAGATAGTATTTGATATAATAGATGGAGATAGTCAAACAGAAGGATTAGGCATAGGAAATATGACATCGCAGATTTTAGCAATATTTTATCTAAATGATATGGATCATTATATAAAAGAAGATTTAAAAATAAAGTATTATGTTAGATATCAAGATGATTTTTTATTATTTCATGAATCTAAACAGTACCTAAGAGAGTGCTTAGAAAAAATAAAGAAATTTTTAGAAAAAGAAAAATTGACATTAAATAATAAGAGTATGATTTTAACAAGCAATAATAATTTTACATTTCTGGGAAGAAATAAGAATGGTAAATATATGAGATATAGAAGAGTAAATAAAAAGTTAAAACATAAAAAATATCTATATTCTCAAGGGCAGATTGATTTAATGTCATATGCTACATGTATGTTAACATATAAAAAAATAAGAAAGAAAATATAGGGCATGATTGTAGAGGCTCGCAGGCCGTTATGTGAATCTGTATGATAGCAATTGCAACTTTGGCTTGCAGAATGTGAACGCCACTAGTGGCAATAGCAATGTGAACGGTAACAACATGTGCAACTCTAACCGGTAATACGAATAGTAACAGTAATGCGTTTCGCCCCATAGATTCTATAAACTTATCTAGGTTACATATACTATAGGTTATGTAAGAATGATTTTATAGAAACAGATCGTTGTCCTTTAATTTACAACATTTTTAAAAGTTGTGAGTTATAAATTAAAATAGATGAATTTTGTTGTTAGTAAAATTATTTTGAAAGGGGCTAAATTCTAAAAACTATTTTTAATACAGTACTTCAAAAAATAAAGTACTGTATTTTTTGTTCTTATTCAAAAAATATTATAATTGATGATTTAAAGGAAAATTAATTTGTAAAATTATTTATGTCTATAATTTAAACAATCCTCCTTTAATAAACAATTATCACATTTTGGACTTTGAGAAGAACATATATTTCTACCATGCCAAATAAATATGTGATTTACATCTTTCCAATATTCTTTAGGAATAACTTTTAAAAGATCTTTCTCAATTTTAGATGGTTCAGATTCTTTAGAAAAACCTAAACGATTAGCTAGTCTTTTTGCATGAGTATCAACCGCTATTCCTTGAGGATTATTAAATGCTTCAAGCATAATAACATTTGCACTTTTTCTACCAACACCAGGAATAGTAATAAGTTCGTCCATAGTTTGAGGAACTTCACCATTAAAATCACTCATTATCTTTTGACCAGCAGCCTTTAGATTTTTAGCTTTATTTTTATAAAATCCACAAGAATGGATAAGATTTTCTAAAGTTTCCAAATCACAATCTGCAAAATCTTTAGGAGTGTCATATACCTTAAATAATTCAGGAGTAACTTTATTTACTCTTTCATCTGTACATTGAGCAGATAAGCATACTGCAACAAGCATTTCAAAAGGTGTATTAAAATCTAAACTACATTTTGCATCTGGATATATTTTTATCAATTTTTCAACTATTTCTACAGCATTTTTTTTATTCATATTAAATTCCACTCCTTTCTTACTTTATTCTCAAGTTACACATAAGAATTAAAGTATTAAATTTTTCTTTCAAACTAATAATCTCAAATTAAAAATTTTTATATAAAAATATATAACATAAAACAATTTAATAAACAATAGAAATATTGACAAAAAATACAATAAAGTTTAAAATATTAATAGGTAAAAAAGTATGAAAAAAAAGCATTATTTAATCAAATATATAATTTTAACTATAATAGCCGTAGCCGTAGTTATAGCTATTATTTTTGCTATTTCAAAAATAAGGACAAACTCATATGCAACAGAAAAAACTACAAGAACATCTTTACTTGAAATAAAAGTGCCTATTACTAAACAAGACAAATCAAAATCAATAAATATAGAAGATGTTATTTCAAATAATGAGACAGAAATAGTAACCGAGAAAATTGAAAAACAAGAAGCAGATGTAGAATTTACAACAATATATAGACAAAATGATTTATTAGCAAAAGGCAAGATACAAACGATACAAGAAGGACAAGATGGAAAGAAAGATGCAGTAATAAAAAAGATTTACAAGAATGGAGAATTAATATCAGAAGAACAATTAACCTCTGAAATAAAAAAAGTTGCAATAGACAAAATCGTAGAGATAGGAACAGCAGCATATTCAAACAATTATGTACCAATAGTTGGAGACACATTAAAAGTTACCTCTAATACATTAGCAATTAGATTAGACCCAAATAAAGATGCTCAAAAAATCATAACAATAAAAATAGGAGATATAGTAACATTAAAGGCAAAACAAGACGATTGGTATTATGTATCGTATGAAGGTTATACAGGATGGGTTCCATTAGACTGTGTTACATATTCTGACCCAAATGGAACAGGAGACGGAGATGAAAATAACAAACAATACTCAAAAGAAGAACTTTCACAAAATCTAGGATTTAGTATGTTGCTTAATAGTAAAAGCGGTTTATCATTAGATCAATTCAAAAAAGTCCTAGAAAATGATCCAAATGATAGGAATAATATTTTTACAGAAAATGCAGAATACTTCTATTATGTAGAGGATCAATACAACATAAATGGACTTTTTGTTGCTGCAATAGGAATACATGAAAGTGCTTGGGGAACATCATCAATAGCATTAACCAAAAAGAATTTATTTGGATATGGAGCATATGATAGAGACCCTTCTGGTAGTGCAGCTAGATTTGAAAATTATTCGGAAGGTATAGATTTAGTAGCAAGAGTTTTAGTAAAATATTATCTAAATCCATTAGGAACAGCTATATACAATGGTGAACAAGCTGTAGGAACATATTATAAAGGGGCTACTTTAACTGCTGTAAATAAATCATACGCATCAGATAAAAACTGGGCAAATGGTGTATATAAATGGATGATGTATTTATA
>CANPWI010000124.1 GCA_947584125.1 uncultured Clostridia bacterium | reverse complement strand
AATGCCACTTTAGCTCAGTTGGCCAGAGCATCGCACTTGTAATGCGAGGGTCCCCAGTTCGAATCTGGGAAGTGGCTCCATATAGGTCAGTAGTTTTGCAATAGGCTTAATTACTGGCTTTTTTTATATACAATATAAAAATAATTATAAAAGGAGTAAATAATTAATGGAAAAAACAGTATTAATTACAGGTGGAGCAACAGGTATAGGAGGATGTTTAACAGAAAATTTAGCTGATTTAGGATATAATGTTATAATAACCTATAATAAATCTGAAAAAGAAGCAACTATGTTAAATGAAAAATATAAAAATGTTGACATTTATAAAGCAAATTTATCTGTTATAGATGAAGCAAGTAACTTAGTAAAATATATATTAGATAAATATAATAAAATAGATATTTTAATAAATAATGCAGGTATTGATTATGTTGGATTATTTACTGAAACAAGTTATGAAAAATGGAAAGAAATAATGGATGTAAATTTGAATTCTGTTTTTTGTATAACTAAAGAGGTTTGTAAAAACATGATTTCAAATAAAAGTGGATGTATCATAAATATATCATCTGTATGGGGAATTGTAGGTGCATCTTGTGAGGTTGCATATTCTGTTTCAAAAGCAGGGATAGATGCAATGACAAAATCATTGGCAAAAGAGTTAGGGCCAAGTAATATTAGAGTTAATTCTATAGCACCAGGAATTATAGATACTAAAATGAACGATAATCTAACAAAAGACGAAATAAAACAAATTATAGAAGAAATTCCATTAAAAAGAATAGGTAGAACAGCTGATGTATACAATGTAGTTAAATGGCTTATTGAAGATGAATATACAACAGGTCAAATAATTTCAACAAATGGCGGTTGGGTAATATAAAAAGAACCATTTTTATGGTTCTTTTTATATTTTATATTATAACATTTTATTGTTCTTGACTAACTTTTCTTTTATAATTTCCTGAAATTATTTTTGGTAAATATGTAATAATTTTATAAACTGCTATTCTAATTTTTTTACTCCAAATATAAGATTTTCTAAGTCTTCTAGCAGGCTTTAAAGAAATTTCTTCTTCAGGAACAACAGCTAATGATGTTTCTATTTTCTCAATAGGGAATATATAGTTTTCATTATCATTATTATCCCATTCACCATTATTATTTTTAAAACAAAAATTAAAAGTCTCATCATCATTTAATTGTATTTCAGCTTGAAAACCAAGCTCTGTCTTTTCCATTTTTTGTTCTGCAACTTGATTCCAGTTTAAACCAAAACCATAGTGAATATAAACTTCTTCATTGTTTTCTTGAAAAAATTTACCAGTATAGGATATTTTTACTACTGTATTTTCTACTAATTTATCTGTATTAAAAAAAATATTTTTTGTTAATTCCATATATATTCTCTCCCTTTATTTATCTTTTGCTTTTTACATTATAATATTAAATTATATTTTATTCAAGTATTTTTTACAAAAAAATGCAAAAAATTATTTTGTTTTCAAATCTAATATTTTTCCTATAATATAGAATGTGTCATCATTAGATATTTCTATGTCAGAATAGCTACTATTTTCGGCTTTTAAAGTGATTTTTCCTTTTCTAGTTTGAAATCTTCTAATAAAGATTTTATCATTGACTGAAAATAGTCCATAATCCTTACTATTTAATGGAGTATTAAATTCTACAAAAACATAAGAATCCTTTTTAAAAGTAGGTTCCATAGAATCATCTGTAATTTTTAAAGCTATAGCAGAACTTGGAACATTAGATGGACAATCTATAAATCCATTAATGCTATCTACAGCTAATAATTTATTATAAGAAATATGTTTTACAACATCATAACTTTCTTGTTGTTCATTAATTGTTTTGTCATAAGTATACATTAATTGTTGATAAGGAATATCTAAAGCTTTGCAGATATTTCTTAAAGCTTTATGACTAGGATTCCTTTCACCTTTTTCAATATGTGTTAAGTGACCAATATTGATATCTGTTAATTTTGATAGCTCTGTTTTGGTCATTCCTTTTTCTTTTCTTGCTTTTGCAATCATGTCACCTATCATAATTCTACCTCTTTCCACATTTATTTATAACATTATACAAGAAAAAAGTCAAATTGTCTAGCAGTAAACTGAAAAAAATAAAATTTTTTGGAAAAAAAACAAACAAGTATTGACTTGTCAAAAAGTAATATGATAATATTATTGTCACAAGGTAAAGGAGGCGATTAATTTGTACAAAAATAAAATAACAAAATTCAGAAAAGAAAAAAATATGACAATGAAAGAATTAGCTGAAAAATCAGGCATATCAACTGGATATTTATGCCATTTAGAGAAAGGAAAAAGAAAAAATCCATCTACAGAGGTTATGGATAATATAGCAAAAATATTAGAAAAAAAAATTTCAGAAATATTTTTTTCAGAATAATTAATTTTAATGTGATATATCTTAACATTTAAGAATATAATTAAAAAAATATAATAGTATATGAAAATACTAGTTGTAAAATCTTGTATTTTATGATAAAATTTTGTTGAAAAAAGTAGAGGGAGATATATCATGAGTAAAAAAACAGGGGAAATATTAGAGGAAAATAATAAGAATGAAACTCAAGAAATAAATGAGAAAAAAGAGGAAAATAAAGTAGAAGAAAAAGAAGAAGTTGAATCTGTAGAAAAAGAGATAAAAGAAAATATAAAAGAAAAAAAAGAAACAGATAAACCAAAAGAGCAAGAAAATGATAAAAAAAGCGAAGATAAAAAAGATGTAAATAATCAAGAAAAAGAAGATAATAAAAAAGAGAAGAAAAAAGATGTAGAAGAAAAAAGTGAAGTAAAAAAACAAGAAAAAAATAAAAAAGATGAAATAGAAAAAGAAAATGATAATAATAAAGATAATAAAAATGAAAAAAATTTGAAAAATAATAAGAAAAAAATAATTATTTCATCTATAATAATTGGATTATTAATTCTTATAGCACTAATATTTTCTACAGTGTTTGCTCTAGCAAATAATGGCAATAACATAATTGATGGAGTAAATATTAATGATACAGATGTTTCAAATTTAAGTGTGGAAGAATTAAGAAATAATTT
>CANPWI010000123.1 GCA_947584125.1 uncultured Clostridia bacterium | reverse complement strand
GACATAGACAATGTAATTTCTAATTTTAACGAAATTTTATTAAAAGAATTTTTAAATCATGATAAAGAATTAAGAAATACTGGAATTATAAATAATGATGTATATATAACAAAAGGAATGTTTGATTGGAGCAAAGAAGAACTAGATGAATTTTACTACAATAATATTGAAAGAATTGCAAAAAGTCTTAATGTTTTGGAAAATGCACCAAAATATATTAAAAAATTAAAAGATGAAGGAAACGAAATATATATTATAAGTGGTAGAGATAATGGAGAATATTCTGACCCTTATAAAATGACATCTGATTGGCTAAATAAATATAATATAGAATATGATAAACTTATACTTACCGATGCTTATAATTCTTTAGAAAAAGCAAAAATATGTAAAGAAAATGATATTAACATTATGGTAGATGATTCAACTAGAATTTTATTAGAAGTTGATAATAGTGGAATTACTGCATTACTTATGGATACACCTTATAATAGAAAAGAAAACAATTTAAAGAGAGTATATAATTGGAAAGAAATTTATGAATTTATTACATCTTTCAAAAATAAAAAAGTAAATGTAATTTTAGATACAGATACATACAATGAATGTGATGATCAGTTTGCTCTTAGTTATCTTCTTAAAAATCAAGATATATTTAATATTGAGGCAATAACTGTAGCACCATATTCTCATAAAAAATATAATGAATCTGTAAAAGAAGGACAAGAAAAAAGTTATAATGAAATATTAAAAATATGTAAATGGTTAAATTTTGAAACAACTAATAAAGTTTTTAAGGGTTCTAACGATTATATTGTAAATGGATATAATGAAGAAAATGATGCAGTAAATAAAATAATAGAAATTGCTCTAAAAAATGATAAAACATATATTATGGCTATAGGAGCTATTACAAATGTAGCTTTAGCAATAAAAAAAGAACCTAAAATATTAGAAAAAATAGAAGTAATATGGCTTGGGGGACACAGTTTATTACAAGATAATAATTTAGAGTTCAATTTTAAACAAGATATAGAAGCAGTAAGAGTTGTATTTAAATCAAAAGTAAAATTAACAATAATTCCTTGCAAAAATGTTGCATCTAATTTAAGAACCTCAATTTATGAAATAAATTATTATTTAAAAGATAAAAGTGAATTATGTAATTATTTAATAGATAGATTTTATAATGATGGGTATCACGGAATACAAGAAAGAAGAATTATTTGGGATATATCTGTAGTCGCATATATGATAAATAAAGATTGGTTTATGAGTGAAGAAATAAGCTGTCCAAATGTTAATGATGATACATCTTATCAATTAACTAATGATAATCACAAAATAACAATGATAAACTATATTGATGTAGATAAAGTTTTCAATGATTTATTTAAAAAGTTAGGAGAATAAAAAGGAGGATGTATTATGAAATTAACAAGTAAAGAAGCAAGAGAATTATTAGAACAAGAAAGAAAAAATGCGACTAATGATAAATGGATAGAGCATTGTATATCTGTTGGAGAAATAGCAGGTATAATTGCAAAAGCATTGAATGAGAAAAAATATAATGTAGATATTGATAAAGCTATAACTCTTGGATATATACATGATATTGGAAAATACACTGGTGAATCTCGTGGACATGTTATGAGAGGATACAATTATCTAAAAGATAAAGGATATGATGAAGAATATTGCAATATATGTTTAACACATTCATACTTAAATAATGATATTATTTGCACTGCCGGAGCAGTACCAAATCCAAATGATAATATATTTTTATATGAGTTTATAAAAAATCATAACTACACAATAGAAGAAAAAATAATTAATTTATGTGATTTAATGTGCGCACAGGGTGGAAAAATATTAACCATTGATAAAAGATTGATTAATATTATGCTTAGGAGAGGTGCATATTCAAATACACAATATCATATTAAAGAAACATATAAGTTAAAAGAATATTTTGATAATTTATTAGGATATAATCTTTATGATTTATTTCCACAAATAAAAGATAATTTATAGATACACTATACTGTTATTAAAAATTGTAATAATAAAAGTTTAAAATATGTTATAATTATAACAAAAAATAAAAATTATTTTATTAAGGAGGAGTAAAAATGTGTACAGCAATAACTTATAACACAAATAACCATTATTTTGGAAGAAATTTAGATTTAGAATATTCATATAAGGAAACGGTTACTATAGTACCTAGAAATTATGAATTTAAATTTAGACAAGTTGAAAATATAAATAACCATTATGCAATTATAGGAATGGCCTATGTTGCAAATAATTTCCCACTTTATTATGATGCTATAAATGAAAAGGGATTAGCAATGGCAGGACTAAATTTTCCAGGAAATGCTGATTATAAAGAAATAATAAATGGAAAAGACAATATAGCACCTTTTGAATTTATACCATATATCTTATCACAATGTTCAAATATTGAAGAAGCAAAAAAATTGTTAAATAATATAAATATTGCAAAAATTAATTTTAGTGATGAACTACCAGTATCTCCATTACATTGGATTATATCAGATAAAGAAAATTCTATAACAGTTGAAAGTGTAAAAGATGGACTTAAAATATATGAAAATCCAGTAGGAGTTCTTACTAATAACCCTACTTTTGATATTCAGTTATTTAATCTAAATAATTATATGAGTTTATCAACAGAACCTCCAGTAAATAATTTTTCAAAAAGCTTGAATTTAGAAAAATATAGCAGAGGAATGGGAGCAATGGGGTTACCAGGAGACTTATCGTCTGCTTCTAGATTTGTAAAAGCAACATTTACTAAAATGAATTCAAAATCTGGAGACTCAGAATCAGAAAGTATAAGTCAATTTTTCCATATATTAGAATCTGTATATCAGCAAAGAGGATGTGTTCATATGGGAGAAGGAAAATATGAAATAACTATATACAGTTCATGTTGCAATATGGACAAAGGCATATATTATTATACAACTTATGAAAATAGTCAAATTACAGGAATTGACATGAATAGAGAAAATTTAGATAGTAATGAATTAAAAAGTTATGACTTAATTAAAGGACAAAAAATATTTATGCAAAATTAATTATAT
>CANPWI010000122.1 GCA_947584125.1 uncultured Clostridia bacterium | reverse complement strand
GAAGATAAATTAAAAAAATACTTTTTAAATATAGGATTTAGTGCATTAAACTTTACAGATAGTAGAGCAAGTTATCAATTTTATAACTTATCATATTTATGGGAACATATTTGTATTGCTTTAAAAAATAATATAAAAATATTAAATTTAGCAGTAGAACCAATAAAAATAGAAGAATTATACGAATATATAACTGGAAAAAAATTTGTAAACCAAATTTCAAATAATATACCAGAATATAATTTTAAAACCAAATATGATAAAATTTTTGGTGGAAAAAATGGATACTTATTAAATAAAGAATTTATATTAGAAGATATAAAAAAATTTGTAGAACTAAGTTAGGGGATATTAATGAAAAAAATAAAGATTAATAAAAATAAAGTAGAATATGTATTAATTATTATAATATTAATAATACTGGCTGTTATAGTTGGAATTAATAGAATTAAAACATCAGATTTTAATCCAATAAATGGAGATTTTCAAAATTATAACCCTGTAAGAAGATTTTTAGATGGTCAAATTCCATTTAAAGATTTTGCAGTTTATTTAGGGACAGGGCAATTAATGGTATTATCAATAATATTATTAATAATTGGAAATAATTTTACAGCAAGCTTATTTGCAAGTAATATGATTACAATGTTATTTTTTGAATTAACTGTAGTAATGATAAGTTACTTTATATTAAAAGATAAGAAAAAAGCTTTATATGTAGCTTTATTTATGTCCTTAATAAATATAATTAGACCACAGATAATAAATATATTAAATTCTGAATTTATACAAGCATTAAGCTTTGGTATAAGTCCACAAAATTCTGCAAGACTAATTAGAATGGCAATATCACCTATTATGGTTTTATTAATTTATATAAGTTTAAAATTTATAGACAAATCCAAAAATGAATTTATAATCAAACATAAAGATATAATAAAAAAAATTATATTTCCAATATTTTCTGGACTAACTATACTATGGAGTAATGATGGTGGAATTGCAACATACATAAGTATATCATTTATATATTTTATATTACTAATAAAACAATATAAAAAAGATATAAAGCAAATAATAAAATATACATTTTTCTATATAGGAATAAGCGTTATAACATTTATGTTAGCATTATGTGTTATCACTAGAGGAAATGTAATAAATTGGTTTAAATTTAATTTTGGAGTAAGTTCATATCAAAAATGGTATTATGAGTCAGCACCTGGAAAAACAAATTATTCATTAATAGATATGGATATGGGGCTATTTAATATCATAATGATTTTAATTTCAATTTATTATATATACAAAATATTTAAAACAGAAGATAAACACACAATAATTTCGTATGCAATGCTAGACATAATGATATTAGCATCAATTATATCAGCATATATATACCAGATTGGTTCTGGTGGTATGTCTAAGGATATGCTTAATTTGATATTATTAATTATAATTGTAAGTTATATATTTAAAATATTGCAAGAGATAAATAAAAAACAAATATTAAACCATATATTCAAAGTTGGTATTTTTATTATTTCATTTGCAACAGTATTTAGTAATTTTGGTTCTGAATTGAAAAATGTAAAAAATAGAAATACAAGTTTAGTATATATAGAAGAATTAGGTGGATATTTTTCAAAATATGGAAATAGTATAAAATTAGCTATGGAAAGAATAGGAAATGAAAAAGTATTTTCTACTTATGCAACAGTAGATAGAGATTTTAATACTTATAGATATTGGGTAAAAAATTCAAATTGGTTTTTCTATAGAGAACTATATAAAGATTATAAACCGGTATTTGCTACAGAATATAATGTATTTTTTGAAAAAAATAATAATAAAGTAATAGATAAAAATGAAGCAAAAATAGAATTAAAAAAACAAAATGATACAAAATATACTATTACAGTTACAACAAATGACCCTAAATTTAATGGTATGGTAGATGTAAAACTTTCTTATAAATCAGAATTTACAAAAAGCTTTTTTAAAACACTAGATATAAGTAAATATGTATATGTAGAAGATATAACAGGTAGTGAAGCAGATAATAATAAAAATATTAATTATAATATTCCAAGTAATTCTGATGAGTATTATATTCCAATTACTGTACTAAATGGAAAGGGAACTGTAAATATAACATCTTACCCTATTAAAGATACAAAATTAAATATAAAATCAGCTGAAATAATGAACATATATGATGTAATGTTTAAATATTGTGTAGCAAGTGAAAATAAAGCAGCTAGTGAAAATGTAATATATATTAATAATACAGAAGAAAATAAAGTTATACTTGATGGTGTAAAAGCAATAAAAATAAATGATATAGAAGAACAAATAATAAACAAAGATTACACAAGTGACAACAAATTTATAGAACTACAACTGGAAAAAAATGTAAATGTTAAAAACTTTGCATATCCAAACTTTTTTGAGGTTATAAAATAAAAGGAGAAAATTATGAAATTATCAATATCAAATATTGCATGGAGTAAAGAAAATGATGAAGAAATGTATGAATACATTTCAAAAGCCAAATTTGATGCTATAGAAATAGCACCTACAAGAATAATAGAACAAAATCCATACACACACTTAGAAGAAGCAAAGAAATTTGCCCAAAATTTAAAAGAAAAATATAACTTAAATATAAGTTCTATGCAATCCATTTGGTTTGGCAAACAAGAAAAAATATTTAATAGTCCAGAAGAAAGAAAAGAATTAATAAAATATAGTAAATCTGCAATTGATTTTGCAAAAGCTATAGAATGTAAAAATCTTGTATTTGGTTGTCCAAAAAATAGAGTAATAAACGATATTAATAAAGAATATCAAATTGCATTAGATTTCTTTAGTGAAATAGGGGATTATGCAAAAATTAATAATGTAAAATTTTCTATAGAACCAAATCCTACAATATACAATACAAATTTTATAACAAAAACAGAAGAAGCTTTTGATATAGTTAAAAAAATAAATAATGAAGGAATTGCTGTAAATTTAGATATAGGAACAATGATACAAAATAATGAAAATATAGATATTTTACAAAATAATATAAAATACATTAATCATGTACATATAAGTGAGCCAAATTTAGAATATATTGA
>CANPWI010000121.1 GCA_947584125.1 uncultured Clostridia bacterium | reverse complement strand
ATTATCTAGTTTGTATTAAATTATATTTATATTTAAAAAAATGAAATTTTAGATTCATTATAAAAAATAATAATAATGGAAAACGAATTAAATATAATAAGATGTTATTAAAAAAAAGAATTAAAAAATAATAATATAAAAAATAGAAAAAAATTAAATGTAAAAAAATAATAAATAAAATTATAAAAATTAAATATATAAAACAAAAATAATAAAAGTCGCGGAAAAAATCCATGTCTAAAAAATAATATCTAAAAATAATAAAAATTTAATACATATATAATTTTATAAGAAAAAATAATTAAAAATTAATTTATAAGAAAATATAAAAAAGTAATATAAAAAATAAAATAATATATAAAAGATAAATAATAAATTAAATAATAAATAGTAATAAAAATATATAGAATAAATAATTAATGAAAATTTAATTTATTATTTAATTAATTTAAAATAATTATATATAAAAATTAGTAAAAATAAATATTTAAATTTTTTTGTATTATCTAGTTTGTATTAAATTATATTTATATTTAAAAAATGAAATTTTAGATTCACTATAAAAAATAATAGTAAAAATGAAAAACGAATTAAATATAATAAGATGTTATTTAAAAATAATGATATATAAGAATAGAAAATAAATAAAAAGTAAAAAAATAATAAATAAAATTATAAAAATTAAATATATAAAATAAAATGTGTGTAAAAAATCCATGTCTGAAAAATAATAAAAATTTAATACATATATAATTTTATAGAAAAAAATAAAATAAATTTAATTTAGTGATATGAAAAATTAAATTTATTTTTTATATTTGATAAATAGCAAATAAAAGTATTAATAATAAGTAGTAAAAAAAATTATAAAAAAATAAATAATAATAAATAGTAAATAAAAATATTATTAAAAAACAATATATCAAAATAGAAAATAAAGTAAATAATTAATAATAAATATTATAAAAATAAAGAAAAGAAAAAATGAGAATCTAAAAAAAAGAAATAAAGTAAAAAAGAGAAGTAGATACTAGTGTTAATAGAAAAAATTTTGTTAAAAGAAAAAGAGATAATAGGTATAAGGCTAGAAAAAAGTAATAGAAGAAAAAAGAATTGATGATAATAAAGAGAAATGGAAGGAAAAAACAAAATTGGCAAACAGACAACAAAAATGAGAAAAAATAAGAAGTAAAAAAATCGCTGAAAATTTTATGTAAAAAAAATGAAAAGAAAGGAAAACGAAGAACTGTTCGTATGAAGGAAGAGAGATGAAGAATTGGCAAATAAACAAAGTTGATAGAAAATAAATAAGAAGAAAAGAATAATAAAAAAGAGTGAATAAAAAGATAAAAAATAAAAAAATTGAATTAATAAAAAAGTAGGAATAAAGGGAAAAGAGAAAAGGAATGGAAGAGAAAAAAGAATTAACATAAAAAGTAATAAAAAGAAGGAAAAGTGAAAATAAATAAAAAACAAAAAGGTATGAGAAAAGATGAGAAAAAGAGAACTATTGTTTATAACAGTATAAAGAAAAATTAAAAGAATAAGAATGTAAAAAATTAGATAGAAGGAATGAACAGAAAACAATTGTACTAAAAAAATGATAATAAAAAAATAAATGGAAAAGAAAGATAATGACAAGAAAATAAAAGTTGTATAATGAAAAAAAGATAAGAGACGAAAGAAAAAAAGTAATGAAAGAAATTGACTAAAAGACTAAAAGAATATAAGGCTATAAAAGTGAAAGGTAGAAGGAAGTAAAAAATAAGAATAAGATAGTAATGATTAAAAGAAAAAAATAATAATTAAATAATTAAAAAAAAATGAATAAATAATAATTAAATAAATAATTATTTAATTAAAAATTGATTTATAAGAAAATATAAAAAAGTAATATTAAAAATAAAATAATATAAAAAAAATAAATTAGTAAATAAATAAAAATATAATAATAAATAGTTATAAAAATATATAGGATAAATAATTAATGAAAATTTAATTTATTATTTAATTAATTAAAAATAATTATATATAAAAATTAGTAAAAATAAATATTTAAATTTTTTAACTTTTTTTGTATTATCTAGTTTGTATTAAATTATATTTATATTTAAAAAAATGAAATTTTAGATTCATTATAAAAAATAATAATAATGGAAAACGAATTAAATATAATAAGATGTTATTAAAAAAAAGAATTAAAAAATAATAATATAAAAAATAGAAAAAAATTAAATGTAAAAAAATAATAAATAAAATTATAAAAATTAAATATATAAAACAAAAATAATAAAAGTCGCGGAAAAAATCCATGTCTAAAAAATAATATCTAAAAATAATAAAAATTTAATACATATATAATTTTATAAGAAAAAATAATTAAAAATTAATTTATAAGAAAATATAAAAAAGTAATATAAAAAATAAAATAATATATAAAAGATAAATAATAAATTAAATAATAAATAGTAATAAAAATATATAGAATAAATAATTAATGAAAATTTAATTTATTATTTAATTAATTTAAAATAATTATATATAAAAATTAGTAAAAATAAATATTTAAATTTTTTTGTATTATCTAGTTTGTATTAAATTATATTTATATTTAAAAAAATGAAATTTTAGATTCACTATAAAAAATAATAATAAAAATGAAAAACGAATTAAATATAATAAGATGTTATTTAAAAATAATAAATAAAATTATAAAAATTAAATATATAAAATAAAATGTGTGTAAAAATCCATGTTTGAAAAATAATAAAAATTTAATACATATATAATTTTATAGAAAAAAATAAAATAAATTTAATTTAGTGATATGAAAAATTAAATTTATTTTTTATATTTGATAAATAGCAAATAAAAGTATTAATAATAAGTAGTAAAAAAAATTATAAAAAAATAAATAATAATAAATAGTAAATAAAAATATTATTAAAAAACAATATATCAAAATAGAAAATAAAGTAAATAATTAATAATAAATATTATAAAAATAAAGAAAAGAAAAAATGAGAATCTAAAAAAAGAAATAAAGTAAAAAAGAGAAGTAGATACTAGTGTTAATAGAAAAAATTTTGTTAAAAGAAAAAGAAATAATAAGTATAAGGCTAGAAAAAAGTAATAGAAGTAAAAGAATTGATGACAATAAAAATAAACAGAAGAGAAAAGCAAAATTGGCAAGCAGACAATAAAAATGAGAAAAAATAAGAAGTAAAAAAATCGCTGAAAATTTTATGTAAA
>CANPWI010000120.1 GCA_947584125.1 uncultured Clostridia bacterium | reverse complement strand
TTTTATTAAGCTTTTAACTTAATAAAAATTAACATAAAACAAAAAAGAAAGGAAAAAGTACACAAATGAAAGAAAAAAAGAGAATGTTAGATAAGAAAAGTTTAAATTTAAAGTTAAAAAAGATGAACAAAAAGAAAAGCTTACAAGAAAAAGGTATAACATTAATTGCGTTAGTAGTAACAATTATAATATTGTTAATATTAGCAGGAGTAACACTAAATATTGCATTATCAGATAATGGTCTATTTAGTAAGACAAAAGAGGCAGCAGAAAAATATAAGCAAACACAAAGAGAAGAAGAAGATATGATAAGTCAAATTGCAATACAAATGAATAGTGAATATATAGGAGCAGAAGTTACAGGATATACTCCAACAGGTGAATCTGAAAATTGTACATTAGGAACAGAAAATACAGGATATGAAAGCCCTCAAACATTTACAAGAAAAGAAATGAAATGGAGAGTTTGGGATTTTGATGGAAATACACTAAGATTAATAGGAGAGCCAACAGACGAAATCCTATACCTAAAAGGAGTAAAAGGGTATAATAATGGAGTATGGGCAATGGACCATATATGTAAGGAATTATATTCAAACAACAGGACAGGAGTAGAGGTAACAACATTAAAAAGAAGTGATATTCTTAAAGTAAGTACATTTAATTTTACAGAATTTAAACATGGATTAAATGATTCAAATTGGACAGCTGATCCAGCTAATGATGAGAATAACATAAGTTACGGAGAAATAAAATCATACGAGAAAGAAAAATTTAATTGTCCTAATATATGGTATGACAATGACCAGAACTGGGCATATACAAAAGAAAACCAAGAAGATAAGTATGGTGAAATTTTTGAGATCATAGGAAATACCGATGGAACTAATAGCGAATTGAAAGTAATTAATGATGAAAAAATAACATTAAAAGACAATTATCTTGATTTCTATTTTGAAGACAATTTCGTTAATAGTAAGTATTTAGATTTATTGACGACTAAATTGGAAGTTAATGATGGTTATTGGTTAGGGACAAGGGTATGCAATATACATAAAGGATTTGTTGGATTTCGGTTTTGCTTCGATTGGGATTGAGTCTGAAAATAAACACAAGATTGGGATAAGGTCGGTAATGAGAGAAACAGATAATACAGAACGCGAGACCCGGAGCTCACATAGTTCCGATAGTAACTATTGACTTAAATAAAAGCGGTTGCACTTTCGAAAAAGATTTAGAAGGTAACGAAGATGGATCAGATGTTTATCATTTGAAATTCAGTTAGAAAAGTTAATAATTTTGTATTAGAAGATTTATATAGTAAGAAGATGAAAAGAAGTAATCATAAAAATAACCATCTACAGTTTTTACCTGTAGATGGTTTAATAGACATTGGTTATGAAATTTTATATTAGTCTTCCTTAGAACTATAGACAAGAACTTCATCTAATTCTTCGTCTTCCAATAAAGAACCTTGTATACTTCCAGTTGTAACGATATCTACTTCTTTTTCTAAGGCTTCTTCTAAAGCAAATTTTACTTCTGCAATTTTAAATCCATCTGATACATCTTCTGTTCTTACTATTACATCTATATCACTATCTTTTTTTTGCTCATTTTTTCCATAAGATCCAAAAACCCATACATACATAAGATTATACTTTTTAGCTACAGGTTTTATCTTCTTACTTATTTTTTCTAATTCAGACATACATTCTACCTCTCATTTAAAATGTTTTTACAAAATTCTTTTATTTTTAATGTTTCTTTATCTGCTACATTCCATAAAATTAATTTGTCAATAGTTTCATAATTATGTACTACAATATCTCTCATTCCAGCAATATTTTTCCAAGGTATTTGAGTATAATTTTTTTTAAATTCAGCTGATAATCTCTTTACTAATTCCCCAATTTGAGTTACTGGTGTAAGAATTGCATTTTGATATATGTTATTTTCTTTAAAAATAGTATAATCATTTCCAAAATATTTTTTGGTATCTTCTATTATATTACAATGTTTTATTATTGCTAATAATATTTTTCTTGTTCTTTCATCTATCATAGTATAACCTTCTTTAATTTTTTATATATTGTATCATATAAATTATTGTTTTTTCAATATTTATCAATAATTAGTTATAATATTGTTTCTTAAAATTAAATTTTTATATAAAAATTTATTAATTTAAAACCTTAATAAAAATATAGCATAATGACGGGACTAAATCAAGATTATAAAAATAAAAAAGTATAAAAAGTTTATAAAAAATAAAAAGTAAAAAATCTTGTAAAAGGCTTATGAACAGCCAATTATAAGATTTTTTGATTTTTTATTAAGTTTTTACATTAATAAAAATTAACATAAAATAAAAAAGGAAAGGAATCATGCACAAATGAAAGAAAAGAAGAAAATGTTAAATAAAAAAATCTCAAATTTAAAATCTAAAAAAACAACCAAAAAGAAAGGCTTACAAGAAAGAGGTATAACTTTAATTGCGTTAGTAGTAACAATAATAATTTTATTAATTCTAGCGGGTGTAACCTTAAATATAGCCTTATCAGAAAATGGCTTATTTAGTAAGACAAAAGAAGCAGCAGAAAAGTATAAGCAAGCACAAAGTGACGAAGAAGAAATGGTGAGACAAATAGCAACACAAATGTATAGTGAATATGTTGGAAAAGAAATAACCATTAATAATTTGACAGGAAAAGATAGTTGTTTAGTAGAAAAAGAAAAAACGGGATATACAGAAAATCAAACAATTAATCGAGAAAATTTGACATGGAAAATATGGGATTTTGATGGAAAAAAACTAAGAATAATAGGAAATCCAACAGAAAATACATTAACATTAACCAAAGCAGAAGGATACAATAATGGAATATGGATATTAGACTATATATGTGAAGAATTATATTCAAATAATGCAACAGGAGTAAGTGCAAGAAATTTAAAAAGAAGTGATATACAAAAAGTTAGTACTTATGATTATACAAAATTTAAACAAAGTGAAAATGATGATAAAGAGGTAACTGGAGAAATAACAGGAAATACAATAAAATTTGGAGAAACTAAAACATGTACTGGAACAATTAGTTATCCGAATGTATGGAAAGAAAATGATCAAAACTGGTTATATGATTACAATAATGAAAATGAAACAGGAAATGATAAAGAATGCACTATCTGGGAAAGAAAAGTAACTGGAGATGGTCAAGATTCAGGCTCAGAAACTAGTGATTCCTCAAAAGTACAATTTAAAGAATCATATTATAGACATGAATATAATAGAAATGAATTCATTGATGATAAATATTTT
>CANPWI010000119.1 GCA_947584125.1 uncultured Clostridia bacterium | reverse complement strand
TAATGCAAGTTAAAAGGTCAGAAGATGAAAAAGTTAAATTAGACTTTGAGAATTGGAAGCAACTTGCTAAATCAAAGGTTAAAGAATTTAATAATAATGAAATTGGTGAAGATGAATTACTTGAGTGGATGACCCAAAACAAAAATCTATAATACTAAAATAGAGATGTTATAATAAAAACATCTCTATTTTTTATATTAAGACATAAAATATTTTTCTTTAATATCTGGCCATAAATTTAACAATTTTTCAATATTTTCTCTTCCAACTAAATGTAATGTAAATGGAATAAATTTGCTCTTCCTATTATCTAATTCGGTTATTTTTGTCCACCAGTCATAAAAAGATGTTGTAATATTTCTATTAGTAAATATTATATAATGACTTGGATTATGTTGTACTACTTTAATTATTTCATCCCATACTTCTGTTTTGGTTAATTTTGTATTTGGATTTTCTGAATATTTACACTGCATTACCCATTTTTCTTCTGGTAAATCTAAATAATTAATTTTAGGATTGTCTATAGTTGGCCATTTCCATATATAGTCTCTTCCCTCATCAGTTCCTCCCCTTGGATGGAAATCTCCTTCTTTAGGTATTTTTATTTTATTTATTAAATCCACACATAAATATTCAAATGATTTATCCTTACTTAAGTTTTCCTTTCCCAATTTTATATTTATATTATTCCATTCTATATAACTAATTCCTTTAGTTTTTAATCTTTCATATTCTTCTTGTTCGATTTGTTCTATCTTAGATTTAATGTTTTGTTCATCATCATTAATCCATACTTCATCATTATCAATTTTTTCATTCTTAACAATATAATTTTTTAAGGCAAAATAATTACTATTACGATAGTTAAATATAGTTAACTTGCAATTCATTAAAGATTCTTTTATATTCTTTATAATTATATTTACTCTTTTATTACTTATTGGTGTTTCTCTTAAAATTCCCATATCTTGATTATCTTCTACTTCAATAAAACATACATATTTACCTTTATATATTCCATCATTTGAATATATTAAACAGTCTGCTCCATTCAATCTATTCATTGTTTGGCTTATCCTCTTCATATATATAGTCATTTGGGAATATTTTAAGAATCCAATTTTGTAAAGCTTTAATTAAATTATCGTTTTTTATATCGCTATATGAAAAAATGATATTTATAGCTCTTCTATAAAAGTTCAAGAACCTTTCTTGTATAAATTCATCATCTGGTAATTCATCATTTAAAAACTCTATATAGTCTTCTATAAGCCAAAATCTTAAATTTAAATATTGAACTTCATATTTAAATATATTTGTTCCAGCAATCAAGATAGACATAGTTCTTGCCAAGTTATATAAGCTATCATTATTTAATAATTTTTTATTTGCCTTTATTAACATTCCATTATTTATTATACTTTCACTTCTTATGTTATTATATTCATTTATTGATTCAATAATTGGTTTTATCTTATCTTTATCATTAAAAATATTATTAAGCCAATTATTACTTGTTAATGGTATATTAAAAATACCTTCGCTAGTAGAGTATGTTACCAATTCATTTCCTGTAGCACTTTCTATAATAAGTATTCGATCACTTAATTTATATTTTTTACTTTTATCTCTTGCAGTATAAAAATATATAACATTTATTATATCATCAATTTCTTTCATTACTAGTTCAGTTATGAATTTGTTATCATTTTTATATGCTTCTATTCCTTTAACTATAACATATACATCTTTCTCTTGAATTCTATCAAATCTAAAAAAGTCATTCTCAAACTTATTACATTTATGTTCTAAATATTCTTCTATATGCTCTTTTAATTCTTTACCATTTATAAATGTTAAATTAGAAATATTTATCCTATTTTGCTCTATCTCAACATTCTCTATTTTTATATAAACATCATACTTCTCTTTTTTTACTATCTTTGTTTTTATATATTCTATAGTTTCGCTTTCTATTTTTTTTATCTTATTGCAATCAATATCTTGTATATCATCTTTATAAGAATCTACTATATACTGCGCTACACAATATAGCAAAAATGTATTTAAGTCATCTTTTAACCATGTTTGATTAATTTTTGTTTTATCTTCCAAATACTTTGTCGCTATCTTATTATATTCTTCTTGTAATTCTTCAAATTTTCTCTTCATTATAGTAAAACCATCATCGATTTTTATTAATTCAATATATTTACTTTTTAGTTGATTATAATCTTTATCTTTTTGTATACTGTTTTTAAATTTTTTTGCTAATTCATTACCAATATTAACAACTTTACCGTTCTTTATACAATCTAAAAATTCTTCCTCTATGTGTTGAAAAATATTATTTTTCATTTCTTTAAATCTTTTTATTTTACAAAAAAATTTTTCATTATATTCATTTATATATAAATCTTTATAAAATTTTTTTATTTTTTTTACATTATTTTTTATATAATTTTCTGAACATTCTGTTGTATCAATATCTTTTAGCATATTATTCCTTATCCTATACAATAAGAAATATGTTGGCCTATTTAAATATATTTTTTTTATTAATTCAGAATTATGTAATATTTTTATTATCTCTTTGTCAAATTCTTCTATATAATTATTATTAGTAGTACTAAGAAAAGTTTTAAAATCTTCTTTTATTTTTTCCTTTCTTTCCTTTTTATCTATTTCTAAGAATCCCACATATTCTACCATTTCTTCTCTTAAATAATATTCATATAAGCTTACTAATATTTTTTTGCTTTTTATTTCATTTAAACAAAATATATCCTCTAACTTAACTTCTTTTCTTAAGTATTTTATTCTTTCTTTTATTAAATCTTTAGATAATAAATTTCCTAATTCTTCAAAGCTATTATAATTATTTTGGATATTTTCTTCTTCATCTATATTAGGATAAGCATTATATAATAAAGACAATTCAATTTTTTTCATTAATTTTTCTATGCTATTTGTAATATATTCTTGCATTTCTTCATTCAATAAATATCTTTCCGATATAGAAGTATATGTGTGTTTATACATTTATATTCTCCTTCCATAATGTACTTTTTATATAACTATATGAATTATACCAAATATAATTCATATTTACAATATTACATTTCATCTAGTATTTTTATGTTTCATATATGTTCTTTTACGAATTTTAGTGTAATCTTTGTAACAGGCATAAAATAGCCAAAAAAGGCTGGTAATTTTTCTAGAAATAATTATAATATCATAAAATAAATACTCTCTCCCACCCATAGGCATACTTGAAAGGAGGTGAAATAAGTAATGGCTGGGAGTATAGAAAAAAGAGGAAAAAATA
>CANPWI010000118.1 GCA_947584125.1 uncultured Clostridia bacterium | reverse complement strand
ATGTTAGAAAAAAATAATATAAAATATCAATTTTCAGAATTAGGAAGAATAGACCTTGGAGGAGGAGGAACTATTGCATATATACTTGCAAATAAAGGAATAGATGTAATAGATTGCGGTGTTCCTATTTTATCAATGCATTCTCCTTATGAGGTTTGTAACAAATTTGATATTTTTAGTGCATATAAAACATATAAAGCATTTTGGAACATGTAAGATAAATAAAAAACGAATTTAGGAAATTTTCTTAAATTCGTTTTTTATTATTTATTTTTATCAATTTTTATGATATAGTATAAAAAATACACAAAAAAGGAGGCAATAAATGAATTTAAATTTTATTGATACATTTATAAATAGAAAAATATCAGAAAATGAAGAATATATAGTTTATTCATTTTATGAGGTAAGAGTAAAAGAAAATTTAACAGAAGAAGAAACTTGTAAGCTCTTAGAACTTTCAAAAATAAGATTTGAAAACATAGGATATAATGTGTATTTTACAAACGATGAATATATTTATAAAGGAGAGATAAAAAAAGTACAATCAAATGAATTGTTAATAGCAATAAAAAAACAAAATTAGAATTTTTTAATCAAACCATTTTACATACTTTTTCTATATCTTCTTTACTAATTATACCTTCTCTTAAAATTTTAGGAGTTTCATTAACTACCTGAATAATTGTAGAAGCAAAACCAATTTTACTTTTTCCACCATCTATGTAATAATCAACACTGTCATTAAAATCATTAATAATATCGGAAATAATTGTTCCACTAGGTTTACCAGAAATATTTGCACTAGGTGTTGCAATAGGAACACCAGAATATTCAATTAATTTTTTAGCTATAGTATTATCAGGAATTCTAATACCAACAGTATTAGAATTTGCTGTTAAAATATTAGGAACAATAGAACTTTTTTCCAAAATAATAGTTAAAGGTCCTGGCATAAATGAATTAATTAATTTATATTCTAAAGGAGAAATATTTTTAGCAACTTTTTCTATCATAGAAATATTATTAACTAATAAGCTTATAGGTTTATCTATAGGTCTTTTTTTTATGGAATAAAGATTTTTAATAGCAACCTCATCTAATCCATTTACCCCAATACCATATACAGTTTCTGTTGGAAAAACAATAACTTTACCTTTTTGCAAAGCCTTAGCAGGTTCTAGTAACTTATTATAATCAATTTTAGTTGTAAAATCTATATATTTGTACATAAGTATATTTCTCCTTTCCAAAAAACAATAAATAAATTATACTCTAAAATTAAATAAAATGCAATTTATTGACAAAATTTGTCACATTTTTCAAAAATTTTAATATTATGTAGTATAACAAATAATAAGGAGGAATAGAAATGCGTAATTGTTGTAGACGAAGAAAATATTGTTGTTTAAACAACAATCAAGAAAATTATAATGCTGATTTATTTGAAGATTCTTGTAATAATGTAGAAAATTATACAATAACATCAAATAGTTGCGATTGTGGTTTTGATGAAGAAGAAAGTGTTTTCCCATCTAATCCTATGCTTGCTCAAAGTTATGTTCCAATTCAAACAATGGATAAAACTTTCACACCTTGTGTTGGATTAAAAATGGGAACAATATTCCCAGAACTTGTTAGCCCATATAGACCAAATCAATCAGTAGAAGAAATAGCTTATATTGAAGCAACTAATAAAATTGGAAAGGGGTGTAATAAATGCAATTAGATAATAATAAAGAAAATAGAAATTGCAATTGTGAAAACAATATGCAAACTACAAATTATGCTGTTGTAAATTATCAAGTAGAAAATGTTTCTAACGAAATGGATAATTCTGATATGAATAATAATTCTTGTTGCAATGAAAAAGAAGAAACTAGAAGAGAAATGATGATGAAAATTAGAGAATTAGACTTTGCAATTATTGAGCTTGCATTATATTTAGATACCCACCCAGATGACCAAAAAGCTTTATGCTTGCACAAAGAATATTGTAAAGAGGTAAAACCTTTAAAAGATAAGTATCAAAAAATGTATGGTCCTTTAACAATTAAATATCCATGTAATAAATGGAGATGGCTTGAAGAACCATGGCCATGGGAAAGGGGGAATTTTTAATGTGGACTTATAATAAAGCTTTAGAATATCCAATTAATATAAAATGTCCAAATCCAAGACTTGCAAAATTTATAATATCTCAATACGGAGGACCAGATGGTGAGCTTGCTGCATCACTTAGATATTTATCTCAAAGATTTGGTATGCCAGACCAAAAAGCAAAAGCAATATTAAATGATATAGGAACAGAAGAATTAGCTCACTTAGAAATGGTTGGAACAATAGTACACCAATTAACAAAAGGTGTAGATCCTAAAATAATAGAAAAAGAAGGTTTAGGAGCATATTATACTGACCATGGATTAGGAGTATATCCTCAAGCAGCAGCTGGATATCCATTTACAGCAGCAGTTTTAGCAGTAAAAGGTGATCCTATTGCAGATTTACAAGAAGACTTAGCAGCAGAGCAAAAAGCAAGAGCAACTTATGAAAAATTAATTGATTTATGTGCAGATGATCCAGATGTTATAGACCCACTTCGTTTCTTAAGAGAAAGAGAAGTAGTTCATTTCCAAAGATTTGGAGAAGCATTAAGAGGAGTGCAAGATAAACTTGCTCAAAAGAAATTTTATATGAATGATATGAATAATTGTCCATGTAATAACAATTAATAAAAAGCTCTATGCATAGCATTAAAGAAATTAGGGGGGATACTATAAAAGTATCCCTTATATTTGTACTAGATAATTTATGAAAATTATAAAAAAAATAAAAAATGTAATTGACAATTAAACAAATGTTTGATATCATATAACAAATAAGAAATGAGGTTTGATGTTATATGGATAACAAACTAATTGGAGATGAAAATAATATTGTAATTTATACTGATGATGAAGACAATGTTAAAGTTGAAGTTATGTTACAAAATGAAAATGTTTGGCTTAATATAGAATCTTTAACTAAATTATTTAGAATAGATAGAACAGGAATTACAAGACATATTAATAATATCTATAAAGATGAGGAATTGGAAGAAGATAGCACATGTGCAAAAATTGCACATATGGGTAACAACGGAAAACAACAGTATCTTACAAGTTATTATAATTTAGATATGATAATTTCAATTGGATTTAGAGCAAATTCAAAGCCAGCTATAAAATTTAGAACTTGGGCAAATAAAATAATAAAAGAATATATGATAAAAGGATTTGCTTTAGATGATGATAGATTTTTAAAAGGTGGCAAAGTAAATTCACAATATTTTGACGAGTTATTAGAAAGAATAAAAGTAATTCGTACCAGTGAAAGAATGGCTTATCAAAAAATAACAGATTTATTTATAGCAACAGCAGTTGACTACAATCCTAATTCAGAAGAAGCATATACATTT
>CANPWI010000117.1 GCA_947584125.1 uncultured Clostridia bacterium | reverse complement strand
AGAAATAAGACAACCTAATACAGATTATTTATTAGTGCCAAGTACATCTTCAGAGGAAAGAAATTATATTCCTATAGGTTTTTTTAATAAAGATTTTATTTCTACTAATGCTAACTTAATTATTCCTAATGCAACTTTATTTGAATTTGGGGTATTAACATCTAATGTACATATGGCATGGATGAGAGCAGTATGTGGTAGATTAGAAATGAGATATAGATATTCTGCAAAAATAGTATATAATAATTTTCCATGGATAAATCCAACAGAAAAGCAAAAAGAAACTATAGAAAAAACAGCAAAATCGATATTGGAAGCTAGAAAATTATATCCAGAATGTTCTTTGGCTGAATTATATGGAAAACATTTTAAAAATTATAGTGAATTATTTAAAGCACATAAGAACAATGATGCAGCAGTTATGCAGGCTTATGGATTTGATTGGAGAAAAATGTCAGAATCTGACTGTGTTGCAGAGCTTATGAAAATGTATCAAAACTTGAATAAATAAAGGAGAAAGCAAGATGGACTTACTAGATGAAGAATTAAAACAAGAATTGGCAAAATATGATTTAAATGAAAAAGAATTAAAAGCATTTCATAGTGGAGTTGAAATGATAGATAATGCAATGAAATTAAGTGAAAAAGAATCTGAAAGAACTGTTTTAGCATTATTAACTTATATGGCGTATAAATCAAGAAAAATATAAATTATATTATAGATATTAGTGATATAAAGTTATACAAATTAATTGAAAATAGTGTTGTTGTTCCAGTAATAAATAGAATTGCAGAAAATATTGTAAAAGCTTTGCAATAATAGAGTAAATAGTAAAGTATTTTAGAAAAGAAAAATCAATATACATAAATATAAAATTATAAAGGAGTTTTCATGAATACTGAATTAACTGAAAACGAGAGAAATATCGGAGAAAAAATCTCAAATTTCAATGAAAGAATTGATAAAGCATATAAAAAGAGATATAAAACTAAAAGTGTAAAAATAAGAAATTTTATTTGTACAGATAACGAAGTATTATTTATTTTTTTCTTTATTTATAAAAATTCTATATATTATAAAAATGATAATATGCATGAAGAGGAAATTAATTCTAAAATATTTGATTATTTACAAGAAATTGTATT
Organism: uncultured Clostridia bacterium; assembly: GCA_947584125.1. Classification (GTDB taxonomy): domain Bacteria; phylum Bacillota; class Clostridia; order TANB77; family CAG-508; genus CANRMR01. Next base: position 2,328 of record CANPWI010000117.1, on the reverse strand, counting down.
TGATATGTATTTAATTTTTGAATTTGAAATTTTTGATGAAAATAAATTATATAAAGAAAATCCTAAAAATGAATATGAAAGATTATATAATTTAAATAAAACACTTAATTTAGTTATTAAAACTAGAATTGTATGGGAGAAATTGATGAATTTTATGTATTTAGCAATAGAAAGAGAAGACATAGAGAAAAAGGTAAGTAAAAGCAAAAGTAAGAAAGCTATATTTAAAAAATGGTGTGAAGATAATGAATATGAATTCATGAATGAACCTTTGCAAATGTTAGAAAAATTTGATGAGAAGTTCAGAACTGCTGAAGTACATAAACATTCAAAATTAAAATCTTATTTTGAAAAAGGTGTTAACAATAGTATTAATTTTTATTGTTTAACTTTATTATTTAAATTATCTAATGAAACCATATTAAATTTGTGTGCTTTATTTTGTGGTAAAAAAGGCGTATATAAGAGTTGGAGAAAAATGCCATTTACTTTGAAAGAAAATATAGATGAATTTGAAAAAATGCCTAATTGGCTTATAGAATATATAAAAAATAATGATTTAGACGAAAATTTGGAAACATTTAGTGGTTGGATAAAAGAATAATAATTTTTAACAATTTGTTTATATAAAATTTAAATAAATATAGGTAAAGAGTAAATTTTGTATAAAAATATTATAAATACTTATATTGAGTAACATATTAACAGTTACTATATAATAAACAGGACTGAGGAGAAAAAATGGAATTTGAAGATGAAGTAAAAGAAATGATAGATTGTCATCAAGAAGGAGACTACTTAGATTTTAAAGAATATGATTATAATAAAGAGAATAAAGAAGAACTAGTTAAGGATGTATTAGCTTTTGCAAATTCTCATAGTATTAGAAATAAATATATTATAATAGGTGCAATTGAAGAAAATAATATTTGTACAGGTTTAAGAGAAATTGATAAAAATAAAATAAGAGATGATGCTGAATTTCAGCAAATAGTAAATTCATATATATATGAAGATTTAGTGGTAAATTATAAAGTTGTAAATGTTAATGGAAAAGATATTCTTGTAATTCAAATTCCAGTAGAAAATAATGCGAATAGACCTTTTATGATAAAAAAACAGATTGGAAAATTAAAAGAAAATGAAATTTATATCAGAAAAAGTAGCTCTACATCTTTAGCCACTAAAAAAGACTTAGAATATATGTTTAAAAAGAATAAAACTAGCAAATTAATATTGCAATCATATTTAGATGGAGAATTATCTAATAAAATTCAGTTATCTAATATAAATATAGAAATAGAAAAATATAGGCAAAAAAAATTAGAAAAATTAAAACAATTTGTTGATGATATTAATAATTTAAAAGGAGATACTTTTTTGTTTAAATCAGGAGAGTCAATTTTTATAAAAAAGGAAATTGTTAAAATAGAAGAAGAAAAAGAAAAATTTATAAAGGAAAGTTTAAATAATTTAAAAATTGATTATGATAATTCAATATTTGAATTTAAAAATGTTAAATGGAGAACTACTTTTAATGGAGGTGGTTTAAATCCAGTTTGCAATACTTTGTATGGAGATAAGAAAGAAATTGAAAGATATTGGAAATTAGAAGATTTAGAAAGTTATATTATTGAATATTTAGCAATAGATTATTATTTTAATGGATTGCCTAATATATATAGTACTAACTTAGTTCTTTCAAACATTGGAAATTATTTTGATGAAGATATTGAATTAAAATTAATTATAGATAAAGAAATATTTTTTGACAAAGAAGCTCTTATTGTTGATGATAACACGATACAATATTTAGGAAATATGTATAATGATTTGAGAGAAGAAATCATAGAATGTCCACGAACAAGTAGTATAGATGAGTACTATTATCCATTTGCAACTCCAATTTTTAATAATCCATCATCATATATGGATTATTATATGTATAACCATGAGCCAACATATTTAGATAAATCTAAAGATAATGCAGAGGAATTTAAAGATTATTTAGAAAATATATTTGATGATTCAATATATGAAGAAAATGATAAAATTATAATTAAAATAGATTTTAAAAAAATAATGCATAATAAATCAATGTTTTTAGAGGCTAAATTATTATTTAAAAGTGATAAAGTAAAAATCGATTTTGAAATAAGATCAAAAAATAATTCAGATACTATATATGGTTTCTTAGAAAATTAAAATACTAAAGGCGAGAATTTCTCGCCTTATATTTATTCTCTAAAACACTCTTTAGCTATCCTCATCCCATCTACAAATCCACTCTTATAATACTTCTCATTCCAATAGCCAATATAATCAAAT
>CANPWI010000116.1 GCA_947584125.1 uncultured Clostridia bacterium | reverse complement strand
TTAGAAACACCAACCAATACTTGTACTTGATTTGAACGATTAACATCTGTTAATACAGTACCTTCTTTATTTAAAGTAGTAACTAACACGGTATCTCCCTTAGATATAGGTTTTAAATTTTTATTAGTTTTTTTATTTTCAATATTGTTGGTATTTGTTTTATGAGTATTTTTTATAGAAACATTTAAATCATTTCTTATATTATTTAAATCTTTTGCAGAGGAAACCTCATTTAAATTTTTTATAGCAACACTTACTTGCTCTTTAGCATTTTGCAAAATTCTTCTTGCTTCTGCATTTGCATTATCAATTAATTTATCCTTTTTGGTATTGAAATTAGTTAATTTATTTTCTAAATCTTTTTTTAGTAAATCTATTTGATTTGAAGTTTTAATAATTTTATCTTTTTCAGCTTCTATAAAAGACTTATTATCGTAAATTTCTTTTAAAAGTTCTTCAATATTTATTATATCAGGCTTCATAAAATCATTTGCTCTTTTTAAAATATTTTCACTTAAACCAAGTTTTTTACTTATAGCAAAAGCATTACTTTTTCCAGGTATTCCAATTAAAAGTTTATATGTTGGCATTAAAGTATCAATATTAAATTCTACACAAGCATTTTCAAAACCATTTGTAACAATAGCATATTCTTTAATTTCAGAATAATGTGTAGTAGCAATTGTTAAAACATTTTTATTATAAAAATGTTCTAAAATACTTAAAGCTAAACTTGCACCTTCTATTGGGTCTGTTCCTGTACCAAGTTCATCTAATAAAATTAAACTGTTAGATGTACTTTCGTTAATAATTTGAATTATATTTGTCATAAGAGATGAAAATGTACTTAAAGAAGCTTGTAAGCTTTGGTCATCTCCAATACTAATAAAAATATTATCAAAAACAAATATAGTACTATCTTCATCAGTAGTAATATATAAACCCGAATATGCCATAACTAATAAAAGACCAACTGTTTTTAAAGTAACAGTTTTTCCTCCAGTATTTGGTCCTGTAACAACCAATGTGGAAAAATCATTTCCCAAATTAATTGATATAGGAACAACAATATCTTTATTAATTAATGGATGTTTTGCTGAATTTAATGTAAATTGTTTTTTATCACCAATAATAGGTTTATTAGCATTAATATCTATAGCAAATTTTGCTTTAGCAAAAATAAAATCCAAATATCCTATAGTATTAATTGTTTGTTTTATTTCAGCAAATAAAGGAAAAAGTAAATTAGAAAGTGATAATAGTATATGTTCAATTTCTATATTTTCCTTATTTTTTAAATTATTTAATTCATTATTCAAATCAAAAATAGAGGTGGGTTCAATAAAAATTGTTGCACCAGTGCTTGAAAAGTCATGTATAAATCCTTTTATATAACCTCTAAATTCTTCTTTAACAGGAATAACATATCTATCATTACGAATAGTAATAACTGCTTCTTGTAAATACTTAGAATTTGAAGATGAATGTATAATGCTATTTAATCTTTCTTTAATAGAATTTATTAAATTTCTCTTTTTAACTCTAATAGAGTAAAGTTCTTGTGAAGCATGGTCATCAAGTGTATTTTCATCTAATATTTTAGATAAAATATTATTTTCAAGGGAAGGATTACTATATAGTTTTTCTATTATATTTGGAAAAATTTCCAAATCCTTGAAAACAAAATCTTTATTATTTGTATCATCTATAAAATAATTATATAATATTCTTGAACATTTTAATATTGTTGCAAATTCAAATAAATCTTTTTGAGATAAACTAACTTTGTCTTGCAGTTTTTTTAAGGAATAGGTTGTATCTGGCAAAATGAAATTAGGAATTGTACTTTTGGAGTTCAAAATATTTATAGCTTCTTCAGTTTCAGTAAGTAAATCAATTACTTTGTTCTTTTCAAAAGAAGGTATCAAATTTAAACATAATTGTTTTCCTAAATATGTTGATGCATAATTTTGTAAAAGATTTAATATTTTATCATATTCCAATTTTTCTAAACATTTTTTGTTAATCATAATTATACCTCATTAATAATAAATAAAATACCTAAAAAATTATAAGTATATTTAAAATATTTCAATAATAAAATAAATTATACTATCTTTTCTATATAAAATCAACTAAAACATAAAATTAACATAATTCTAAATAAATTTTCTAAAAAGTATTGACAATTATAATAAGATAATGTAAAATATATATGTGGTTAATTATAATTCAAACAAAATTTACATAATATTTTTTAAAAATGTCAAAAAGTATTGATTTTTTTTAAAAAATATAGTATAAATAATAATAGAGGTAAAATAATAAGAAATAAAGGAGAGTAAAAATGAAAGAGAAAAAAATAATATTAGCAATAATAGCTATTGCGGTTTTGTTAATTTTAGGAGCAAATTCAGTATTAGCAACAAGTAGTAATTTAATAGTAATTCAAGGAAATGGAACTACAGATCCTAACACTGTTAATAATACAACAGATACAAACACAACTAATACTACAAATACAATTAATAATACACAAAATATATTAGGAACAACAAATACAACTAACACAACTAATACTACAAACACAACAAACAATACTAGTGTTGTTTCATCAAGTGTATATAATAATACTACTACAACATTACCAAAAACAGGAGCAAATGATTATGCTGTTTTTGCAATAATTGCTGTTTGTGTAATATCTGCAGTATATGCATACAAAAAAATTAGAGAATATAATATTTAAGTATAAAATAAAAAAGCACAAAAATATTAAATATTTTTGTGTTTTTTTTACATTTCTTTTGCTTTTATCATAAATCTTTTATTAGAATCAGAATTATTACAAGTGAAAAGGGATATTTCTCTATAATTTAAATTTTCTTGTGAAAGTGTACTTAAATCATCAGAAGAAATTTGTTCATTTTTATAAACTTTGTAATCTACAGAATTTCCATAAGAATCATAAATAGTTATTATATCAGAAATTTTTAATGTATTAATATTACTAAAAAAGGTTGAATTATTGTAATTATGTGCTGCAATACACAAATTACCAGGAGCATTAGGTAATGGACCTGCTATTCTACATGGAGCTATTTTTAAATATTCTTCAGAGCAATTTGAAAGAATAGGATAATGTATACCTAATTTTTTTATTTCTATAATTCCTATAATATCAAAATTTTGATTAGAATTATTTGTTGTAGAAAAATTATTTTCTGAATCTTCATTTGAATTTGTTTTTGATGTTGTAGCATAAAGTCTTGAAATTTCAAAACTATCTGTTAATTTTTCAGAAAATTTATTTTGTTTATTAATATTATATTTTGAATATATATAATACATAATTAAAACAAAAAAACAAATAATACTAATAGAAAGAGTAATAATTGGTTTATATTTTTTTTTATTTTTAAAAGAATCATCATCTTCATGAAATAATACATTATTCTTTCCAATTAATATCTGATTCAAAAAAATTCCTCCTTTAAATTTTAATATTCTAATAAATATTTTTTGAAAAAATAAAAAAATTATAGTAGAAATTTGTAACAAAATTAAATTAATAAGAAGGTAAATTTTTGAAAAATCTTAAAATCACTTGACAGTTTGTAATAATCAAGATAAAATATAATAGTAAGTTAAAATATATTCTAAAAAAATATTAGTTATATATATTATCGAACATTGAAAATTT
>CANPWI010000115.1 GCA_947584125.1 uncultured Clostridia bacterium | reverse complement strand
GGTGTTTCAACTTTTTCCCTTTGTAAACTTTCTAATATTTTAAAACCATCTTTGTTTGGTAACATTATATCTAACAAAATTAAATCATAAATGCCTGTTAATGCTTCATTTTCTCCTTCTTCTCCATCTGTAATAATATTAGTCATAAAATTTTCTTTTTTAAGTGTTTCTGATATTGCATCTGCTAGGCTATATTCATCTTCTATAATTAATATTTTCATACATTTTCTCTCCTGTCTTATGACATTATATTATTTAAACATTGAAAATTTATTGAAAATTTTATAATTTTTCTTTTAAAATAATAATATAAAAATTAGTCAACTATATATAAATCGTTTAAAGCTCGTGTATATGCTATATATTTTTCGTTTTCTGTCATATTATTATCAAAAACAATAGCACTATCAAATTCAATTCCTTTAACTTGTTCAATATTACCAAAGAATATATATTCATTATCAATTTGGATAATTTCTTCTATATCATTCATATTTTTAGTTATAATAGCAATTTTCTTTTTCTCATCTAGCTTTTTTAAAATAATATTATTAATTTTATTTTTCTCAATATATTCTACTTCTTTTCCCATTATCCCCATAGATAAAATATTATATTTAAATTTTTCATTACAAAAATCTGATATTTGCATTGTATTTCTAAAATTCTCATTAAGATTATATTGCTTAAAGTCAATAAATTTTTTCAAATTTTCCCAGTCAGCTGTACCTTTTGAAAAAACTGATTGATTAACATCTCCATATAAATTAAAAATTATTTTATTATTTATTAATTTTAATATCCTATATTCTATCTCATTATAATCTTGTGCTTCATCAAAGCATAATAATTTATCGCCATCAAATAATTCTCCAAAATGTAAATAATTAATGTATAACAATAGTAATAGCTGAAATCTAGTATATCTATTTGTAGGAATATTAGGATATTTTATTTGCATTTCTTTTACGATTTCATTATAGAAATCAAATGAAAAATAAAAATTATTTAAAACTTCATCTTGCAGTTGTCTTATTTTTTCTATTTTTCTTTCAAGTTCTTCACATCTTTCTTTTGTCTCTCCATATATAGCACCCTTATATAATTTTTCTTTTTGTATTTTTCTTAATAACTCATCAATCAATTCCATACTTTTTATCATAAATATTTCAAAATATTGATTATTACTAATCTTTTCTTCATAATGAAATATACTATATATTTCATTTTTAATAAAATCAACTCTTTTTTCATATTTATCTCTTACATTTTCAAAAAATTCCTTTGTATAAAATGATTTAATCATATTAGAGTCTAAATTATTCTCATTAAATACATTATCAATTCTAAAATAATCTTTATATTTATTTTTCTTTTTATTAATTGTTTCTTTTATGGATTTTATTATATTATTTCTTCTTATCTCGTCTTCGTAAGTATAATAACTGTTTTCTCCTCTCGTTTTATAAAATTTATCATTTAAAGAATGAGATAGATTATATTTTTCAAAATAGTAATTATTTAATTTTAAATAATAATTTAATATCGATGTTTGCTCAATTTCTTCAATGTCTAAATCTCTTGATAAATCTTTAAAGAAATCATTAAAAATTTTTCCAGGTGTAATAATTTTTATTTTTTTATATTCTGGAAGCCAATTATTATATTTTAAATATGATAATCTATGTAATAGAATCATCGTTTTTCCTGAGCCAGCACATCCTTGAACTATAAAGTTTTCAAATGACTTTGCTCTAATTATTTTATTTTGATTAGTTTGAATACTACTTATGATATCTGTTGCTTTCTCAGATTTTCTTCTTTCTAATAATGCATTCATTAAGAATTCATCAGTCATACCTTCTTTATAAAAATCATCATTTGCAACATATGTATTTATAAATTTAAATGGTTCAAAAATAAATTTTCTTTTTCCTCTTCAAAACTTTTTTCTTCATTATAGTATGATAACAGAATTTTATTTACGTCTTCATTTGTAATCTTTATTGTGTTAGGGCGAAATGATGCAATATATTCTTGTCTTTTTTTTTCATTTATTACTTCTTTATTAATTCTATTATTTAAATTTTTTATATAATTTGAATAGTCATTGTCTTCTAAGAGTTCATTTGCAGATTTATAGCAATCTCCTTCTTTAAAGAATATTTTAATTCCTATATCATCAAATGAAAAATATAAGTATTCTTCTTTTATTTGAATTTCTTGATTGTAACCAGAATTATACGTTAAATAGATCTTTTTGTAAAATTTTACAATAATTTGTTCTTTATTTACATTTTCAACAGTATAAATTTCATTATCTACTCCGTATAAGTTATCTCCAACTTCTAAAAATTTTTCTTCTATATTCATTTTCTCTTATTAAACCACCTTTACAAATACATATATAATATATCTTTTTATCTATATACTTATATAACACTTTTCTCTAATAAATTGCTTTATTTGCTTTTCATCTTTTCCTTCATAATATGGAATTAGCAAATCCTTAAATTTTTCTGTTAATTCTGATGGAATTGCTATTATACCTTTTCCTTTTGAAATTAAATAATGATTGCTAAATATTACTGATGTTCTTTTATTTCCATCTATAAAAATTTGTTTTTTCATTGTATATAATAAAAGTTCTATAGCTTTATCGACATCATCTATTTTTTTATTAAGAATTTCCTCTAATTCTTCTTTTATAATGCTTTCAATTGGTAAATCTGGTTTCCATGTTGTTCCACCTATTGTTACTGGAACATTTCTAATTTTCCCTGCTGAATAATAAAAACCATTTTCTACTATTTTATTTATTTCACATAATAAAACAAAATTTGTATCACTTAATATAACATTTTTGTTTAAAATAAATTCCCATGCATTTTTTAGATTTACAATTTTTAATATATCTTCTGATGTCATATTATTTACTTTTCCGCCTTCAATAATACTCTCTGTATCTGCAAATGTTGTTGCAACTCCCTCTAATATAGCTTGTTTGTATATTGTATCTACTAAATGTCTTTTTGCAAAATCTATATTTTGCTCTACTTTATCCGTGAGTTCTTCTTCAACATAATTTAATTGTTTTAATTTTTTATTTATTTCCCTTATTTGTCTCTTTAGCTCTTTTGCCTTAATGCTATTGCTTAATATTAAATTATATAATTCTTCAGAATATTCCCCAACATATTTTGTTAAAACTACTCCATCTTCTCTATAATGTACATATAAATATTTGTTTGAATCTTTTTCTCTTATTTCAATTGAACCATAAGCAATAGATTGTAATTCATGTTCAAGTAATTGCTTATTTTGAAGAAGAGTCATAATTTCAATTTTTTCTTCCATAATTTTCTCGTATAATCAATTATATAGCAATATTAATCTATTTAATTGATTAATCCCTTTCTTTTAATTTTTTATTTTTTTTTGAATTTTTTTCACATTTATATTATACCACAAAATTATAAAAATGTGAAACATTTTTTTGAATTTTTTTATTTTTGTTTCACATTTTATTTTTACTTTATCACTTCAATTTTTTCTTTATAAGACTTTTTTAGTATAAATACTGAAATTACTGCAGTTAATATTTCTGAAATTGGCAATGTCCACCAAACAATCCTTGATACATTATTAGAAAATGTAAATAAATATGCTATTGGAAATACAAATATAACAAGTCTCAATAGTGAAATTATTAATGGTCTTATAGCATATCCTATAGATTGCAATACGCCTTGAACTGCAACTGAAAATCCCATAAATATATATCCAATACT
>CANPWI010000114.1 GCA_947584125.1 uncultured Clostridia bacterium | reverse complement strand
TCCTGTGCGTCTACCAGTTCCGCCACATCTGCATTTTTAACTGGTATTATCTTATAACATTTGTTATTATAATATTTTTAATTTATTTTGTCAATACTTTTTTAATAATTTTATAAAGTAAAAATAGCAATAATAAATTTTCAGTTTGTTATACATATATTTCACTTAATATTTCGTTGATATTTTATACACTTGTGTTCTTAATATTTTTCTTAAAGCAGCAATTTAATTTATTATTTATAAGTAAATATACAAGAAATATAGAGATAAACTCTAATGTTTACCTCTATTAATATTTTTTATTCAATATTACTTATATATAATGTTGGGTCTAAGTTTTCATTATCTTTTAATAGTTCAAAATGTAAATGTGGTTCATCTGCTATTTCAAATGCAGATGTATTTCCTACTGTTCCTATTGTTTGACCTTTAGTTACTTTTTCTCCAACTACTACAAATTCTGCTGTTAATAAGTTAGAATATCTTGTTGTATATCCATTTACATGTTCTATAGTAACTGTTATACCATATCTAGGGTCATTTTTAATTGCTGTAACTGTTCCTTGTTCAGCAGATTTAACTACTGTTGCTTTTTCTGCCTTTATATCTATACCATTATGAGTTACCCATTCTTGTAATGTTTCTGAGTAAATTAAATTTTCTTTTGCATATTCTCTTGTTACCTCACCTTCTACTGGCATAGTAAATGTTGGTTCTTCTATAACCTCTTGTTTTACCTCTACTTTTTCATCTGGCTTTTCTTCTTGCTTTTCAACTTTTGCTTCAGTATTTACTACAAGGTTATTATTTTCTTGCCTAGTTTCATTTGTTTCTTGGATAGTATTAATTATTGTATTTTCACTTTCTTCAACTGTTTTTCCTATTTGTGTGCTTGCTTCTTCTGAAATATCATTAATAAGCTCGTTTGGTGATACTTGTGAAATTTCACTTATATCAAAATTTTGTTTAACAGTTTTTAAATTATTAGAATAATTTTTTAATGAAATTGCAAATGCAATTATGGAGATTAATATTATAGCTCCTGAAATATATAAAACATTCCATTTCTTACTTTGAGCATTTTTATTTCTTTCACTTCTTCTCATAATTTCCTCCTTAAATTCTTTTGTTAGTTAAAGTATTTCCTTTTTTTAACTATTTATACATTTATAATTATATTTTTTTAATTTCAACTCCAATGTAAAAATGTTTTATTATTTCTTCAGCTGAATATCCTTGTTTTGCTAAACTATCAGCTCCTGTTTGACTCATTCCAACTCCATGTCCATATCCGTATAACATCAAAAATTATATTATCATTGTCTATTCTATATGTGAAATTAGCAGATTTTAAACCTAAAATTGTTCTTGTTTCTACTCCTGATAGATTTTTATTACCAAATTTTATAGTTCTTACTCTACCACTTTCTGTATTTTCAATTATTTGTATTGCATTTTCTTGGTCAAAATTAATTTCAATGTCTTGATATTTTTCTTTTAATTTTGCTAATAATTCTTCTTTTGTTAGAACAACTTGTGAGCTATATTGACTATATCCTTCTTCTCCTGCTGTTTCCACAACTTGTAAGTATGGATATCCACTTCCACCCCATACATTTAATGGTATTTCTGTTGTCCCACCACTACTAGCATGAAAAAAAGCATTAATAGGTTCATCATTATATGTAATTATTTGACCAATAGTTTCATTCACGCATTGTACAATTTTATTCCAATTTTCTTCTCTTTTACTTTCCTCCCATCTATTTAATCTATCTTCTTTTGAAATCCATGCTTGACAGCAAGATGAACTATCGCATATATTTGCTCCTTCATGTTTATTAGCATTATGAATAATTGTGTATATTGTGTATGTTCTTGCAACAATAGCTTGTGCTTTTAATGCTTCTATATTATAATCTGCTGGCATCTCTGCAGAAACAACATTACATAAGTATTCATCTAAATTAACTTCTTCTATTTCTCCAGTTTTAGTATGTAATAATTTTATTGTACTATAATCTTGATAATTATATTCATTTATTTTTGCTTCTACAGTCTGGTCTTGAATAGTGTTATCCTCACTAGGTGTTGTAATTGTTTCTTCTGTTTTTGGCATTTTTTTAGTAAACAGTATTGGAATAAAAAAACATATAAATATAAAGATTAATATGTATAAAATTAATTTTCTCATACTGCCTCCAATTTACTTTTCATTTGTTCTAATACCCTTTTTTCTATTCTGGATACTTGAACTTGTGATATTCCTAAAATTTTTCCAACTTGTGCTTGTGTTTTATCTTTATAAAATCTAAGAAGAATAACTTCTTTTTCTCTAGGTGTAAGTGATTTAATCATTTCTTGTATAGTAATTTTGTTAGTTATCATATTCGCCTCGTCTTTGCTGTTTGAAATTTTATCTATTAAATATCTTCCATTATCATCATTTGATTCTTCTTGATATATAGATTCTATAGGTCTTCCAGAATCTATAGCAACTGCAACCTCTTCTTTGGAAATTTTTAATATTTTTGCAATTTCTTGTATAGTTATTTCTTCTCCGTTTTTTACCATATAATCTCTTTGTATTTCTTTTATTTTTATTGCTAATTCTTTTGTACTTCTACTAACTCTTATTAATCCATCATCTCTTATAAATCTTTTTATTTCTCCGAATCATATATGGAACTGCATAGGTGGATAATTGTACATCAAAACTTGTATCAAATCTTTTTATTGCTTTAATAAAACCCATACATCCAATTTGATACAAATCTTCCTGTTCGTATCCTCTTCCTATAAATCTTTTGACAATATTCCATATAAGACCATTATTATTTTTTACCAATCTTTCAAGCGCTGAAGAATCTCCTTGATTTGCCTTTTTAATATCTTCTATATTATTTTCATACATAAGCGCTTTCTATTTCTGCCTCCTTTTTTATCATCTTCTTCATGGTAACTTTTGTTCCTATTCCTAATACTGATTCTACTTTCATTTCATCCATAAAACTTTCCATTATGGTAAAGCCCATTCCTGACCTTTCTAAATCTGGTTTAGATGTATAAAGTGGTTCTTTAGCTATGTCAACATTTTCTATACCTTTTCCTGTATCTGATATTTCTATATAAATAGAATTTGCAAATATTTTACATTCTATTTTTATTATTCCTTCTTTATCTTCATATCCATGAATAATGCAATTAGTTACTGCTTCTGACACAGCTGTTTTTATATCTGCCAATTCTTCTATTGTTGGGTCTAACTGTGCTGCAAAAGCTGCTACTGTTATCCTTGCAAAAGCTTCATTTGCTGATTTACTTGCAAATTCTAATTTCATTTGATTTTCATATAAACTTTTCATTTTTTCCCCCTAATCTAACTAACTTTAATAATTTTTTGTATTCCACACATTTCAAATATTTTCTTTATGCTAGGTTTAACATTTATCATTTCAACACTTCCGCCAAACATTTTAGCTAATTTGTACCTTCCTATTAACATTCCTATTCCTGCACTATCCATGAAAGTAACCTTATTAAAATCAAATATAGTTCTTTCAGGCATACATCTTTCAATTTCATAATCCGCTTTCCTCCTTATTTTTTCTGTTGTGTGATGATCAATTTCTTCTGTAATTTCTAATATAAGTAGCTTGTCCTCTTCATTGTATGTTGAATTCATTTTAGTACCTCCTTATATATTTTTAACTTACAAATATTATACAGTAATTGGTAAAATTTTCCTATAGCGAAACTTAGGAAGTTTTAGCGATTTATGAGAAGTTTTCGACATTATTTTT
>CANPWI010000113.1 GCA_947584125.1 uncultured Clostridia bacterium | reverse complement strand
CCTATATATACTTTATATCCTCTTCTAACTAATTCTAAGTATACAATATTTTCTAGTATATGTCCTGCATCTATATTTCTTCTTCCTAGTATTGCATATCTCATTGTTACATCACTTGCATAGTATTTTTCTCCAGATTGTAAATACTGTTTTCCTTTTATATCAAATCTTTGTACTCTGTTAAAAATGTATGATTGAACTAAATAATCTAAGTAATTTTCAACAGTATGAACTGATATATTTCTTCCATCTGATGTTAATGTATCTGCTATTTTTTTTATTGATAAACAATTTCCAATATTATCAAACATAAATTTTGATATTGTTTTTAGTAGTGATATATCAGAAATTTTCCTTCTATCTGCTACATCTTTTAAAATAATAGTATTATATAATGCCTCTAAATAATCGTCTATTTCCGCTTGATTCTCTAGTTTTAAAGCATACGGAAAGGAACTTCTATTAATATAGTTTAAATATTCTCTTTCATCTACAGGTTTTTCTCCAACGCTTAAATATTCTTTAAATGATAATGGATACATTTTTATTTCTATATATCTTCCTGTTAATAATGTTGCAAGTTCTCCTGATAATAAATAAGCATTAGAACCAGTTATATATACATCTACATTTTTTATTATATATAAGCTATCAACTGCTTTTTGAAATTCTTTTATGTTTTGTATTTCATCTAAAAATACATAATATTGTTTATCATCTTTTATTTTTTGTTTTACAAATTTGTATAGTTCTTTATAATCATTAAATTCATTATCTAAATTTTCAAGGTTTATTGATATAATATGATTATTGTCTATTCCTATACTTTTTAAATAATTAATATATTGTTCAAATAGAACTGATTTTCCACATCTTCTTATTCCTGTTACAACTTTAATTAAATCTTTATCTTTCCATTTTTTTAATTTTTCTAGGTATTGTGTTCTTTCTATCATATTTCCACCTCCTAATATTATTATACTATATAAAAAAATAATTTGCAATTAATTGCAAATTATTTTTATTTTTTATATTTTTTTGCATTAAATTTCATTTTATTTTAATATAACTAATATTATAAAAATTACTATATTTATTATTAATGAAAAAGCAAGTCCTATTGCTATGTTTTTATTTATTTTGGTATTTTTTTCTATGTTTAGTTCTTTATATATTATGTCATATTTATTTTTCATTTCTAGATATAATTTTTCTTGATTAAATTTATCTCTTATTTCTTTATCTAGCTTTTCTCCAATATCATCATTTGTAATTTCATATATCCATGCTTGTTTAGAGAAATTTATTAATTTTCTTTTTGCCGAACTATATTTTTCTTTGGTATCAAATTCTTTTGAAATTTTGTTTATTAATATTTTTTTATATAATTCCCATATATACATGTATAAATATTGATTTTCAAATGCATATGCTAGTTTTGTATAATTATTTGTATTTATGCTTGATGTGAACATACACATACCTAATTTGCTTATACCTATTTTTGCAAATTCCCATTCTTCTATACATTTAGTATTTTTGGGATTTAGCGTATTTTGATTATTTTTTTGCTCAACATTTGCAAATTTTAAAAATTCATTTTCTAAATTTTTAAAATCATCATCTGCATTCCAATATTCTTGTTCTATACATCCATAAGCATATGTGTAAAATTTGTTTGTATCTATATTTATTCCTGCCTCTATTTTTGAATTTTGTGTTATTTCTGATATAATTTCTGATAATCTTGTTATATTTTCAAATTGATTTGTTTGTAAGTTTATATTTTCATATTTTTTTAAACTATTTAATTCTGAATTTATTTCACTAAATTTATAGTTAAAGTCTAATAAGTCTGAAAATGAATTTGTATCTTCTATATTTGTTTTTAGTAATATAAAGCATATTCCTGTATTAAAACATATTATTTCAATTTTTTGTAATTTGAAAAATATTCCCGCTTCATCTCCTGCTTTTCCTTGTATATCTTTACCTAAGTCATATTCAAATATTGTACATGGATATTTAGCTAAAATATTTGACTTCATTTTTAAATCAAATTCATTAAATTTTTTTATCTTTTCTTTAGAAAAGTCAAAGGTTCTAAACATATATTGTTTCATCTTTGGTAAGAAAAAATTATATATGTCTAGGTCTTTTTCTTTTTCAAAAAATCTTATTCTACATTTCTTGTTTTTTAATAATCCTAATATGTATTTTTGAAAGTTTTGTTCTTTTACTGTATAAGGATATATAAAGTATGTATATTGGTATTTTATCTTAAGTTCCATTTTTATCACCTTTTTTATTTAGTTATCTGTATAATAGTTTGCATTTAGGTCTTCAGATAGATGCCATTTTCCAATAAAATCTATTTTTAAGTTATTTTCTAATGTGTATTTAAAATCAGATACTACATTTCCATTTGCATCTATACTTCCCCATTTTCCGTCTTTTTTTACACTAGCATATCCATATAAATTTTGTTGTGTTGCATCATCATATATATAATCTACTACTACATTTCCATCTTTGTCTACAAATCCATATTTTCCATCTTTTTTATTTAGGAAAATTGTATTTGTTGTTAAAAAGTCTTTTGCATCTTTTAGTTCAAATTTGAAATTATAATAATTGTACTGGCTATTTTCTCTTATTCGTATATATCCTTTTGTTTCATTTACTTCATTAATAATTCCTGATAGTTTTAATTCTAAGTCTTGATTATAAATTGATGTTACCATTTCATCTTGTTTTTCTGCTTCGAAAAATCCTGCTTCTTTTCTGTAAATTATACTATTATAATTAAAGTCTAATCCTGTTTCTCCATTTGATTTTATTATGCCGTATAAATTTCCATTTTTAGCAATATAATACTCTTCATTTGCATATTCAAGTTTGTCGTATTTTGCTTCTATTTTGTTTTCTCCGTTAATATCTATTACACCGTATTTACCTTTGTTTTTTATTATTATATTGTTTCCGTTTATTGATGTAATATCTTCAAATCCTTTTTCTAATAATACTTCTTCATCTTTGTTTATTATTTTTAAGTCGTTTTCCACTTTTACTACATATTTTCCACTATCTGCAATATTTTTTATTTCATCATATTGTGGCTTTAAAATTGTTTTTTTATTAAAGTCTATAACTCCATATTTGTTTTCTTCATTTACTACTATATAACCATTTTTATAGTCTTCTCCAATAGATAATATTTGTTTATATTCTGGCTGTATAATTATTTCTCCGTTATTGTTGCATAATCCTACTTTTTCATTTTTTGTAATTAATAAACTGTTTTCTATTCCTAAAAGTGTTTCTATATTATCATATTCGCATTTTAATATTTCTTTTCCAGAATAATTTATTAATCCATATTTTCCGTCTTTTTGAACTTTTAGTACATCTTTTTCGTACCATAAATTATTGTTTTTATCTTTATTGTATACTGGTTGTACTATATCATAATCTGTAAAAATTTCGTTTCCTTTTGAGTTTAGAACTTTTGTTTTATATGTATTGTTTGTATAGTCTACATCATAAGTACATATAAATACATCTTTTGTTTTGTCAGGGACAAGTACCATTTCATCATACTTTGCATCTATTGTTATTTTTCCTAATGAATCAATTACTCCCCATTTGTTATTTGTATATACTGTAAAATAATTTAATGCTGATAATTTTCCAGTATTGGTTTCTTCTTTGGTTACTAATTTTTTAATTATTACTACAAACATTATTACAACTGCTATAAAAATTAATACTGCAAATACTTTCTTCATGTTTAGCTTTGGTTCGTTACTATATCTTCTCCCTTTACTCATATTTACCTCCAAAGATATTTTATTGTATATACTATATCAGTTTTTTCTCCTTAATACAAGTTATTTTTAATATTTTATACATC
>CANPWI010000112.1 GCA_947584125.1 uncultured Clostridia bacterium | reverse complement strand
GGAGCTATAAACAAAACAAAAACAGTTCTAATATTCATAAATCAATTAAGAGAAAAAGTAGGAGTTATGTTTGGAAACCCAGAAACAACAACAGGAGGTAGAGCATTAAAATATTATGCTTCTGTTAGACTAGATATTAGAAAAGTAGAAAACCTAAAACAAGATGGAGAAGTTATAGGAAATAGAGCAAGAGTTAAAGTAGTAAAAAATAAAGTTGCACCACCTTTTAGAGAAGCAGAATTTGATATAATGTATGGAAAAGGAATATCTAAAGAAGGAAATTTAGTAGATTTAGCTGTTAACTTAGATATAATAGAAAAAAGTGGTTCATGGTTTAGTTACGAAGGCAATAAAATTGGACAAGGTAGAGAAAATGTAAAAAGATACTTAATGGAAAATCCAGAAACAATGCAAGAAATAGAGAAAAAAATTAGAGAAAATTTCTCAAAAGCATTTGAACAAAGTCTAGGAGAAGAAGAAAATAATTCAGATGAAGAAATAGAAAATGAAGAAGAATAAGTAGATGATAAAAATGTATAACATAGAAGAATTTGATAAAGAAAAAAGTAGAGTTTTAAAATTTATACTATACAAAAAAAGAACTAAATACGAAATAGAAAAAAAATTCGAAAAAGTGATAGAGAAAAATATGCTTGATGATATAATTGCATACTTAGAAGAAGCAGGATACATTAATGACGAAGAATACATAGAAAGAGCTGTAAATGAATTTATAGCTCTTAAGAATTTATCAATAAAGGAAATAAAATATAAGTTAATTTCAAAAGGTGTACCAAATAACGAAATTGAAGATTATTTTTATAACAATAAAGATAATTTAGAGGAGTATGAAATAAACTCAGCATATAAAATTTTATTAAAAAAATTTTCTGATAACGAACAAACAGCACAAGAATATTTATTAAAAAAAGGATATAAAAAAGAAAATATAAATGAAGCTATTAGAAAAATTAAGGAGTAAAAAATGCAAAATGTATTAACGTTAGAAACAAATAAATATGCAATAAAAATAAATAATTTTGAAGGCCCATTAGACTTACTATGTCATTTGATAGATAAAAACAAAATGGATATATACGATATACAAATTAGTGAAATAGCAGATCAATATATAGAATATTTAAAGCAAATGGAAAAAATGAATTTAGATATTACTAGTGAATTTTTAATTATGGCATCAACACTTGTTTATATAAAATCTAAAAGTTTATTACCAAGACAAAATGATGAAGAAGAAGAACTTACAGAAGAAGAACTATTAAGAAGAATAATAGAATATAAAAAATACAAAGAAATAACAAAAAAATTCAAAGAAAATTATCAAGAATATTCTAATAGGTTATTTAAATTCACAGAAAATATTGAGCTTCCAAAACAAAAACTAGAAAAGAAATTTGCACCTGAAGTTATACCTGAATTATATGAAAAAATTGTAAAAAGGAATAACGAAAAAATAAATCAAAATGCAAATAATATTCAAAAAATAGCAGTTACAGAAACAATAACAGTAGGAAGCAAAGTAAAAGAAATGTTTAGAGAATTAGTAAGAAAACCAAAATTTGTATTTAATAAATTATACAAAATATCAAAATGCAATAAAGTAGAGGTAGTAACAGCATTTACAGGTCTTTTAGAATTATCAAGAAGAAATAAAGTAGTAACAAAGCAAGATGAGTTATTTGGAGATATAACAGTTGAAAAAAACAAAAAAGTATAGATTTGAAAATTATGGAAAAACTATAATCAAAAAGGAGCAAAAGCTTATGAAAATAGTTTTTCTATTTTTTTTATTAATTTTTATAGCAATAATATCATTAGAATTCAAATGGAATATTGAAAATTTTTTTATAAATAATATAAATTATAATGAAAAAATAAAAGAGAATAAGAAAGTTAGTTTTATATCGAATATTGAAATTTATATATTTGGAAAAATAAAAATTTTTAATATTAAAATAGATAAAGATAAATTGGAAAAAGCAAAAATATCTCAAAAAATAAAAGAATTAGATATTTTTGAAATGAAGCAAAATAAGCCTATAAATAAAGAAAATGTAGAAGCAATAAAAAAATTAAAAGTAAACTTAGAAGAGTTTAAATTAAATATAGATATTGGAACAAAAAATGTAATATTAACATCTGGAATTGTAGCACTTTTATCCACGATCATCGCAATTTTATTTACTAAAATTATAAAAAATTATAATGAAGAAAATTATTTTTTTAATATAAAACCAAAATATATAGAAGAAAATGTATTAAAATTAAAATTCAAAGGAATAATAAGTATAAAAATGATTCATATTTTAAATGTAATATTTTTTATAATAAAAACAAGGAGAGTGAAGAAAAATGAGCGAACATCCAATACAAGGTCTTATGACTACAGCTATGAATAGTATAAAAGACATGATAGATGTAAACACAATTATAGGTGACCCGATTAATGCAAACAATAGCATTATAATTCCAATATCAAAGGTTTCTTTTGGATTTGCAGCAGGAGGTAGTGAATTTAAAGGTGAAACTATTGACGGATATACCAAAAAAGATAAAGAAGAAGAAATTCAATATAGATTACCATTTGGTGGAGGTAGTGGAGCAGGAGTTAATATAAATCCTATAGCATTTCTAATAGTACAAGAAAACAATGTAAAACTACTTCCTGTTGACCATGCATCAAGTATTGATAAATTATTAGATTATATGCCAGACTTAGTAGAAAAGGCAAATTGTTTACTAAATAAACTATTACAAAAAAAGCAAGATGAATGTTGTAAAGAAAATGAAGAAGAAAGTGAAAAAGAAAATAAACAAGAAAATGAAAGTAATCAAGAAGATAAAAATAATCAGAAACCAGAAAAAGATGAACCAACAATAGTAACAACTTATGAATTTGAAGAAATTGAAGAAGATGATGATAATTTAGATGAATAAGGTTATTGACAATATAAGAAAAATATTATATAGTATAGTTATGTAAATGTCGTAGAAAATGGATAAGGAGTGGATTTTATGAATATAGAACTACCCGAGGGGTTTGCTTATGAACCAGCAACCAAAGATGGATATGCGTATGTTAACGAACGGAACATATTAGTTCTTAAAAATAACATAAGCTATTCAAAAGTTATGTACCTAATAACGCATTTTCTAAAAACAGATGGAATTTGTCCATATTGTGGTCAACCATTAAAAGGTAGAAAGATTACTATGGACCACATTCTTCCACAGGATAGAGGAGGCCCAACTATTCCAAATAACTTAGTTCCATGTTGCTCTTCGTGCAATGAAGAAAAGTCTAATATGGACGAGTGGGAATATGAAAAATTCAAAAATCTGTCACAATCAAAAAAAGCTATATACCGGAAAGAAATTGAAGCATATATAGTAAAAATGAAGGAAGAAAGAGGACATGAAATTCCAAGCCAGTGGCTTACAAAAATGGACCTAAAAAATGAAAACATTATCGTAACCATTAACTTTCGGGAGGATTGGTACAGAAGCAATAAGTATCAAAAAGTTAAAAGAATGTACAGAACCTATAATCACTTAACATATCCTGTAATTATCGACAAACATAATGTCTTATTAGATGGTTTTTATACATTAATGTTTGCAGAGAAAAATGGTATAAATACTGATGTACCTATCATTAGATTAGATAATGTGGAGAAAGTTTTATAAGTAAAGTGTAAAATACTCAAAATTTTGAGTATTTTACATTTTTTTCTTGACAAATAAAATAAATGCTATATAAAATTTTAGAAAAAAGAAGAAATAATGAAAAGAAAGTAAATATTGAAATTAACAGTTACAAATGGTATAATTAAATTAATAATATAAAAGGAGTAATAAATATGAAAAATGGAAGAAAAATAGTATTTGGAATTATTATTATTATTTGTATTATAGCTGTAA
>CANPWI010000111.1 GCA_947584125.1 uncultured Clostridia bacterium | reverse complement strand
ATTGTAGAAGAAGCAACAAAAGGTTCAGATGTAGTATTAACTATTGATGCAAATTTACAAAATGTTGCAGAAGATATTTTACAACAAAGTGTAAATGAATTAAAAGCAGGAGTAACAGGAACTGTATATGATTCAAATTTTGGAGCAGCTGTAGTAATGGATGTAAAAACAGGTGAGGTACTTGCAATGGCAAGTTATCCTGATTATGATCCAAACTTATTTGTAGGAGGAATTAGTTATTCTGATTATGAAAATATTTCAAATATAGGTGCATTATATAGTAAAGCAACACAAGGGTCTTATGCACCAGGTTCAACATTTAAAATGGTAACAGCACTTGCAGCTCTTCGGAGAAGGAGCGGTTACAAAAGATGAAAAAGTAAATGATACAGGAGTTTATCCAGCAGCACATAATCCTGTATGTTGGTATTACACAATGCATCATAGAGGACATGGATGGCAAAATATAACTAATGCATTAAAAAATTCATGTAACTTTTTCTTTTATGAAATGGGAGCAAGAATTGGAATAGATACATTATCAAGATATGCAAAATATTTTGGACTTGGATTAAAAACAGGAATAGAATTACCAAGTGAAACAAGTGGAGATTTAGCAGAAAGGTCAAGGCTAGAGGACAAAGGAGAAAGTTGGTATTTGGGAGATACATTATCTGCAGCAATAGGTCAAAGTTATAATAGTTTTTCACCTATACAAATGGCAAAATATGTAAGTATGCTTGCAAATGGTGCAAATAAAGTAAACCCAACACTAATAAAAACAATAATAAGAGCAGATGGAAGTGAGGTATCAAAAGAAGAAATTAATAAATATACTGAAGAATTGCTAGGAAAAAAGGAGGAAACAGAAGATATACAAATTTCACAAGAAAACTTAAGTACAGTACTTGAAGGTATGAGAATGGTTACAAATGAAGCGGGAGGAACAGCTTATTCTATATTTAAAAACTTTAATATAGAAGTTGCAGGAAAAACAGGTTCTGCACAAGCTGGTAATAAAACAAATGGATGGTTTGTAGGATATGCACCATTTAATAATCCAGAAATTGCAGTTGCAGTTATGATAGAAGATGGAGCAACAGGTGGATATACTGGATTAGTTGCAAAAGAATTAATAGCTCAATATTTTGGTATGAATGCACAAAATATCGAAGAAGATGTTACAGCAACACCATATGTAGAAATGCAAAATTAGAAAGGAATGTATTAATATGAAAAAATGTACCCAAATTAAACTAGCAACAGATGAAATAACATTAAGAATTTTTGAAAACTCAAATACCAATGAAATAAAACAAGATTTAGAGCATAGTATTGTATATTTAAAAAATTTATATAAAGATGCTAAAACACCAATTAGAGTTACTGGAAAAACATTAACATCTGAAGAAATAGATATGGTTGAAGGAATAATAAAAAGAAATATTGATGTTAATGTTAGTTTCGATAGTCCAAGAGAAATGGGCCTATCTGAAATAAAGAAAGCATTTGATAAAGAAATTGAAACATCTGAAACAAAATACTATAAAGGATCATTAAGATGTGGACAAAAACTTGAATACGAAGGTAGTATTGTTGTTATAGGAGATGTAAATGGTGGTGCAGAAATAATTGCTAGAGATAATATAGTAATACTTGGAAAATTAAGAGGTATTGCACATGCAGGTGCAAAAGGAAATAAAAAAGCAATAATTGCAGCACAAAGCATAGAATCACCACAAATTAGAATTTCAAATATAGTAAAAGAAATAGACAAAGAGGAAGAAGAAAAGAAAGAAAAAAGAAAATATGCATATATTAATGGCGAAAATATATTAGTAGAATAAAATATTGCAGTTTATGTTATAGATTAAATAGGAGGTAAGTAGAAAAGATGAAATTAAAAAAGAATATTTTTACAATATTATTCTTTGTTTTTTTCTTATTAATATGTAGTAATGTATCAGAAGCAGGAACGCAAAAAATGAAGAATCTTAACTATGATGTACAGCTAAATCAAGATGGTAGTATGGATGTTGTTGAAACTTGGAATATTACTGTTGAAGATACAAATACATTATTTAAAACATTTCAAAAAGATTCTAGTAAATATGGTAAAATTACAAATGTAAAGGTAGAAGAAATAAAAGATAATAAAGAAGTACCTTTTACACAAATATATACACAAATGTACCATGTAACAAAAGGAGCATATTATGCTTTAGATATAAATAGTTCAGAATTTGAAATAGCTTGGGGAGTATCAATAGATTCAAAAACAACAAAAACATATAAAATAAGTTATACAGTAACAAATGCAGTAAGTAACTATAATGATTGTAGTGAATTATATTGGCAATTTTTAGGGACAGATAATGGTATATATGTAAATAAAGCGACTGGAACTATAAAATTACCAAAACAAGTTGAAAATATGGACAATTTAAGAGTATGGGCACATGGTCCACTAAATGGTGAAATAACAAGAGTAGCAAATGATACAGTTAAATTTGAGATAGATAATTTACAAACACAAACAATGTTAGAGGTTAGAATAGTAACATCAGAAAATATATTTACAAAAAATACAAATGTAAAAAATACAAATGAGCTAGAAAGCATTATTAATGAAGAAACTATATGGGCAAATGTGGCAAATGAAGAAAGAACTAGAACTAGAGTATTTTATATATTTATTTGTATTATAATATTATTAATTTCAATTTGGTTTTTAACTAGAACAATAAAATATATAAAGGAACTAAAAAAAGCAAAAAAAATAAAGCCAACAGTTGAGTTAGATTATTATAGAGATATACCAGATGAAAAAGCAACACCAGCAGATGCAGCATTTTTATATTACTATAAATCTGGTGGGGTAACCTCTAATATATCAAAAATATTTTCAGCAACAATTCTAGATTTATGCTTAAAGAAAATGCTATCTATAGATGTTATACAAGGAGAGAAAAAAGAAGAAAGTATAAAAATAACATTAAATAAACAAGGAAATAAAGAAGAGCTAGATGAAACAGAAAAAATAATATATTCTCAATTAGAAAAAATTGCAGATAATGAAACAAACGAGACAACACTAAAACAAATACAAAATTATATCAAGGAACATAGTTCAAAATTTGTAAATGCTCTACAAAAAATAGAAGAAGCAGCAAGAAAAAATCAAGTTCAAAAGCAAAATTTTAATAAAAGTTTAGAAAGCAAATCATCAAATTATAAAGGATTAGCATCTTTATATATAATTTTACTAATATTTGTAATAAATATTGTTATTATGAATCCGTTAGTAATAATTCCAGGTGCATTATTATTAATTAATGGAATTTTATGTGCTATCCTTTCAACTAAATATAGTGGATTAACACAAAAAGGTGTAGATGAAAAAGAACAGTGGGAAGGTCTAAAAAAATATATGTTAGACTTTTCAATGATAAAAGACAAAGAAGTTCCAGAACTTATTTTATGGGAAAAATATTTAGTATTCGCAACGGTATTTGGAATAGCAGATAAAGTAATGAAACAATTAAAAATAGTATATCCTCAGTTATCTAATGAAGACTTAATAGGAGATTATGCATATATGCATTTAATATATCATAATAACTTTAATATGATAAATATAATGAACTCAAGTATAGATACAAGTTATTCATCAGCATATAGAGCTGTATATAGTTCATCATCTTCTGGAGGCGGATTTGGAGGAGGCTTCTCAGGAGGCGGCGGAGGCCGGAGGTGGCGGAGGCCGGAATGGGCGGAAGATAAAAATCGAAAAAAGTAAAAAAAAATCTTGAATATAGTTTTAGGTATGGTATAATTAAAAAGTAAAAATAAACTAATATTAGGGGGAGTAAAAAATGGAAATTAAAAAGCTACAAAATGAGAACAGAAAAATAATTGCATCAAAAGGAAGTTTTAACATACTTGAATGTATGAGAGATGAAAGTGTATCACAATCTACAGCAATTACAGAATATTTTATGGA
>CANPWI010000110.1 GCA_947584125.1 uncultured Clostridia bacterium | reverse complement strand
AAAAAATGAGGTAAAAAATGTACACAAAAAAATTTATAAATATTACTAGTCTGATAATTACTATTATAATTTTTGTCTTTATTAATAATTTAGTATTTAGCCCAAAAGAGGTAATATCAGATACAGTTGAAATGCATGAAAATGAAAATTTAGAAAATGTAAATACAATAAACAATCAAGAAGTAACTATAGAAGAAACAGATGCTCAAATACTTGGAAAAATAATAATACCTGTAATTAACTTAGAAGCTGAAATAAAAGAAGGTACAACAAGTAAAATTATAAATAATTATGTTGGACACTTTGAAAATACAAGCCTAGACAAAGGAAATATTGGACTTGCAGCACACAATAGAGGGCAAACTGTAAAAGCATATTTTCAAAATATAAAGAAATTAAAAAAAGGTGATGAAATAATATATAAAACTAGCAATTTTGAAAGAAAATATATTGTTGAAAAAGTTATTATTATAAAAGAAACTAATTGGAAATATTTAGAAAATACTACAGATAATAGAATAACACTTATTACCTGTGTTGAAAACGAGCCACAGTATAGATTATGTGTTCAAGGAATAGAAAAGTTAAATTAAATATAAATAATTGACAGAAGCTCACGAAAAATATATAATATTGATGAAAAATTTAAAAAAGAGGTATATCATGAAAAATATAAAATACTTAATTATATTAGCAATTATTCTAGGAATTGGAGTTTCAATTTTTGCAGCAAATCAAACAAAGAAAGAATACACAGTAGAAACTGTTAAAGAATTTAATTATCATATATTATATAAAGATGAAAAAATGGGAGTAATAGATGTAAACGGAAATGTAATAATTGAACCAAAATACGAATATATACAATTACCAAATCCATCAAAGCCAGTATTTGTATGTATAAGTGGCGAAGAAACTAAAGTATTAAACGAAAAAAATGAAGAAATATTTAGTGAATATGCAGAAATTTCAGCAATACCATTACAATCAGTAGAGAGTAATACACAATACGAAAAAAGTGTATTAAGATATAAAAAAGATAATAAATATGGACTTATAAATCTAGAAGGAGATATATTACTTAAACCTACTTATGAAGAAATAACAGGACTAAAATACAAAGAAGGAAATTTACTAGTAAAAGAAAATAACAAATATGGTGTTATAAATTTAAAAGGTGAAAAAGTAATAAAAGCAGAATATGATAATATAGAAGGAGATAGATTTTCTAAGCAAGGTTCATATAAAGAAGAGGGATATATAGTATGTAAAAAAACAGAGGAAGGATATAAATATGGATATATAGATTCTACTGGAAAAGAAATACTAAAAACAAATTATAACGAAATAACAAGAATAGTAGAAAATGTAAACTATACAGATGTATACCTAATAGCTAGAAAAGATGGTCAAGTTGGATTAATAAAAAATGGAAAAAATGTAATAGAACATAACTTCCAAAATATAGAGTATGATATAGGTAGAGAATTAGTAATTGCAGAAAAAAATTCTAAATATGGATTATACGACTTAAATGGAAAAGAAATATTAAATGCACAATATGATGAAATATTAATTAAAGGAATATACATATTAGCAAGTAAGGGTGAAGAAGAATTTTACTATGATATGCAAGGCAATAAAATTGATAATATGGAATACTTAAGTGTAAATGAAACAAGCAATCAAAATTATTATATTACAATAGATAATAATGGACTTTGTGGAATTATAGATAAAAACAATAATATAAAAGTTAAAAATGAATATAGTTATTTAGAATATCTATTTGAAGAATATTTTATTGCATCAAAAGAAAATAACAAATTTGGAATAATAGACGATAAAGGAAATGTAGTTGTAGATTTCAAATATGATGTAATTAGCAAAATTGGAGAAACAAATATTGTACAAGCAAAAACAGTAGAAGAAAATGTACTTGATTTATATAATAAAGAAATGAAAAAAGTATATTCAAAAAAAGATAGTGATATATTTATATACGAAAATTATGTACAAGTCTTATCTAGTGAAGAAACCAAATATTTTAATACAGAAGGAAAAGAGGTAAAAAATTCAGAAATATATACTGAAAACAAATTATTAGCTGTGCAAGAAAATGGAAAATGGGGATTTGCAGACAGACAAGGTAAAATAAAAATAGAATGTATATATGATGAGGTAACAGAATTAAATGAATATGGATTTGCTGGAGTTAAAAAAGATGGTAAATGGGGAGTAATTGATAAAAATGAAAATATAATTATTGAACCAACATATGAACTTGAAACCTCATATATAAAACCAGAATTTATAGGAAAATATTTTAAACAATACTATGATACAGGAGAGGTATATTATACAGATAATGTTGAAATACAAGGAAATGGAGAATAAAAATGTATAGTGAATTTGGAATAAGTGACAAAATAGAAAAACTATCAAATGTAGTTGAAGAAGAAATAAAAGAAGAATTTAATAAGATAGAAAAAATATGTGAATATAACAGCATAAAAGTACTTAATGCTTTTAAAAACAATAATTTATCAGATATGCATTTTGGAAGCACCACTGGATATGGGTATAACGATATTGGTAGGGATACAATAGAAAAAATTTTTGCAGAAGTATTAGGTGGAGAAGATGCATTAGTTAGAGGACAATTTATTTCAGGAACACATGCATTAACAGTTACACTTTTTGGACTTTTAAGACCAAATGACACAATGCTTGCTATAAGTGGAAAACCTTATGATACTTTAGATAGTGTCATAGGTATACAAGAAAATTCGAGTTCATTAAAAGCCTTTGGAATTAATTATGAACAAATAGATTTAATTAATGATGAATTTGATATAGAAAAAATAAAACAAAGAGTAGCAAAAGGAAATTTAAAACTAATTCATATTCAGCGTTCAAAAGGATACGATACAAGAAAAAGTATTACAATTAATAAACTAGAAGAAGTAATTAAAGAGATAAGAAAAATAGACAAAAAAGTAATAATAATGATTGATAACTGCTATTGTGAATTCGTTACAACAAAAGAACCATTATCTGTAGGAGCAGATATAATTGTTGGTTCACTTATTAAAAACTTAGGTGGTGGAATTGCACCAAATGGAGCTTATGTTGTAGGAAAAAAAGAACTTATTGACCTAGTAGCACAAAGATTAACATCTCCAGGCCAAGGAAAAGAGGTTGGACCTACAATGGGAATGAATAAAATGATACTTCAAGGATTATATATGGCACCAAGTGTTGTAGCAAGTAGTTTAAAAACAGCAGTTTTTGCAAGTAGAATTTTAGAAAAAATGGGATATAAAGTTTCTCCAAAATTTGATGAAGAAAGAGCAGATATTGTTCAAACAATAGAATTTGGAGAAGACAAAAAAGTTATAAAATACTGTCAAGGTATACAAAAAGGTTCTGCTGTAGACTCAAACAGTATTCCAGAACCTTGGGATATGCCAGGTTACTTAGATAAAATAATAATGGCAAGTGGTAGTTTTACACAAGGTTCATCAATAGAAATATCAGCAGATGCACCAATAAGACCACCTTATGTTGTATTTATGCAAGGAGGTCTTACATATCAATATGGTAAATTAGCAGTGCTAAAAGCTTTGCAAGAATTAGAAAATATATAAATAAATTTGGTCAAGCAAAATAAAGCTTGTCCATATTTTAATAATAGGTTATTTATACCTTAAAGAGGAATGGATTAAATATGAAAGTAGTAATAATAGGAGGCGGACCTGCTGGAATTATATCAGCAATTTCAGCAAAAAAAGCTAATAAAGAAAATGATGTTGTTATCTTAGAAAAAATGAAAACACTGGGTAGAAAGTTGCTTATTACAGGAAAAGGAAGATGTAATATAACAAGCAGTTTAAATATGTCTGACTTTATAGAGAATATTCCTGGAAATGGTAAGTTTTTATATAGTGCTTTTAAAAATTTCACTAACACCGATATTATAAATCTTTTGAAGCGGTGAAGGAGTAAATGTAAAAAATGAAAGAGGAAACAGAGTATTTCCTGTTAGTGACAAATCACAAGATGTATTAAATGCATTGTTAAATGTAGTAAAAAAACATAATATAAAAATTATAACAAATGCAAA
>CANPWI010000109.1 GCA_947584125.1 uncultured Clostridia bacterium | reverse complement strand
GATTTTCCATCAAAGAAAATATTATGAAAAGTTGAATCTTTAGAAATTTCGTCTGTTCCAATATGACCAGCCACTATTTTATAATCTTCATAAAATTCACCTAGCTCTGCTGGATATTTTTCTGTAAATATATAATCTCCTGTTCCATATTCCCACATATCTTCAGCTTCTTCGTCAATTCCAGCATGCACAAAAATTGTTTTATCTTCTACATAATATCTTGGTAAATTCATCATCCAATTTATATATTTTTCATCACTATATTTATCTCTACTTATTGAACTTCTACCTTCACAAACAGCTTCTTCATGATTTCCCATTAGCGCTATAACTTTATCTCTTCCATATTTATATTGTAAATTTATAATTTTATCTAAAACTTTATAATCTTCTTTTCCACCATGAATATAATCTCCTAGTAAAACAAGTTTTGTATTATCTTTTTCTAATTCGTTAAATATAAGTTCAAGTGCATCTGCAAAAGCCGAATAATATCCATGTATATCAGACAAACAATATATAATCATAATTTCCTCCAAAAAATAAAATATAAATCATACCAATCAAAATTATTGATTGGTATAAAAGAAATTTATAGTTTTATAATTTTAATAAAATTAGCATCATCTGTTCTTATTAAATAACCATTTTGGCTACCTAGAAATATATCTCTTATTTCAGTAAAATAATTATTGTTTAAATCAATAGTATAAGCTTGTATATAATTTCCATCATCACAAGGTCTTTCAGCTTCAGCCCAGTCTTCTTCGTATTTACTAACATATAATAAATTTAATATACCATTATCTGTTAATATACAATGATAAACAAGTCTATCATTTTCTTGTTCTGCTTTATATATTAGGTCGTCAAACAAAGCTATGCTCTTCAATTCTTTAATATTAAAAGCATCTTCTCTTAAATTATACTTTTTAGTTAACATTTCCTTTCTAAGTTTTGCCTCTTCAATTTGTTTTTTTCTTAAATCTTTCATATTAACATCCTCACTTTCTACTTTTATTATAAGATTTTTTAATAAAGATGTCTATGCCATTGGTCATATATGACCAATGATAATTTTTTCTACTCTATTGGTATCATAATATTAGTAATATATTTATTTTTATCTAGCTCGTTCCAACTACCACAAACAAATTGTTCCATAGGAAGCCCAACAATTTTTTTATTTGCTGCATTTATATTATTTAGTAATTTATTATAACTTTTATATATCTTATCATACTTACCAATATGTGTTATAACAGCATATAATTTTTTATCATATAAATCTTGAATATTAAAATATTTATCTACATATTTTTTATATTCTTCGATATTTAAATATTTATTACCACCCAAATAACAAATTTCATTTTTAAACTCTAATTTAGTAATTTCATTTAAAGTGTGTAAATCTGACATATAAAATTTTTTATTATGCATACAACTTTCATAATTTTTTATAATTCCTATACTATCATTAAAGAAATAACTTTCTTTTTCTCCTTTTTGGTATTGAATATAATTTATGATATTATCATTTTTATCATTACTTATATTATCTCTAATTTTAGAATAAAGATTATTTAATTCTTTTGAGTCATTACTTAGTAAATATACAATCATATGATCTATTTTGTCATCCTTTACTATTATATCTTTAATTAAAAATTTTACTTTGCTATTATATTCATATAAGAGATAATCATCATCTGATATATTTTTCTTGAACAGTATTTTTAAATATTCTATATTATCTATATATACCTTTTTAGATTCTGTATAAGATGATATAATATCGTTTATTTTTTTGTCCCAATCTAAATTATAACTTTTCATATTATTTTCTCCTTTCAAGTAATAGTATATTATAATTAAAAATAAATTAAAATATATGTGGTCACCAAATGTGTCAATTTTTTTAAAAATTTACTTTTTTGTAATATAATTATTATTTTTTATTACTCTTTTTATATCTTTTATTAAACTTTCAGGATATAATACTTTAACACTTTCAATATTTCTTAAGCACCAGTATCTAAATCCCATAACAGTTGTATAAAAAGAAGCATAAAATTTATTTTCGTTAATTTTTTTGAGCTTAATATCTTTACCAAATAATTCAACTACATTATCTAACATAGACATATCACATTCTATTTCTACTTTTTCAGTATTATCAGATAACATATTAACATTACTTTTAATAAAAAAGTCTATTTCATTTTCATCAAACTTATTAGCTATTTTTTCTTTAGAAATTTCAACATTCTTCATCCTATCAAGTCTATGACTATACAATTTATTTTTACCTTCATCTAGACAAATTAAATAAAATTTTTGCAATGCATAAACAAGTTTATATGGTGATGTCTTTATTTTTTTATCTAACACATATTCTAATTTTGAATTCAACTCATATCTATAATAATCAAATGTTATTTTCTTTTTACTAAAAATTGCTTCATTAATATCTTCTATATTTTTTATAATTTCCTGATTATCAGTTCTAGTATTTTTGATAGATGGTTTATAATTTTTATACTTATCTCTTTCAAAAATATTCATCATATTGATACACTTATTTATAATAGAAGATGACATTTTTTCAGGTATAAAATTTGAATATGCAAAAGTATTAAGTATTGCAGATAATTCTCCATCTTCAAATTCAAATTCAGGGTCTTGTCTTATATAATAGCCTTTATTATTTTCTTCATATTTTTCTATATCATAGTTAAATTTTTCAATTAAGAGATTAATATTTCTTCTAACAGTTCTTGAATCAATAGATACATCATATTCTTCTTTTATTAAATCTCTTATTTTATTAGAAGATAATATATGTTCAAAGTTACTATACTTTTTTAAAATATTTAAAACATATAAAATATTACCATTTTTTTCATATAATTCCATATTACACCTCTCTAATTAATACATATATTTTAGGGTATAAATTCTTTTATTTTATGCTCATTTTCATCAATTAAAGTATTACAATTAAAACCATCTTCACCAGTTAAAAATTTATTATAATCAATTATTTTTAAATATTTATACTTTGGCTCAATTATTTCTTTTTTTAATTTTAAATCATAAACACCAAATAAATTATTCTTATTAACTGCTACTTGATAAATATTATCTGGATATATTGAATAATAGTCAGTTTTTATCGTTTGAGGAGATGATATATAATCATATTCAAAAGGAACCACAATTTTATTATCTTTATCTAATATGCCTGCTCTTCCTGTTTTAGGGTCAAGCATCTTAAAATATGTTCCTATATTATCTATTACTTCCATGTATATATATTTAATAGGAATAATAACATTACCTTTTTTATCGATTAATCCATGTTTTACAAGTACTATTTTTTCTTTCCCTTGTATCTTTTTATATCTATATGGTAACATTACTTGGTAATTTTCACCATGCTCTAAAAATGGATAAATATATTTAGGCTGAATTATAATATTTCCATCTTTATCTACTAATCCCCAATTGCCTTCCATTCCATAGACTGCAGTAAGATCTAAATCTGCCCAATAATCTACTTCTGTTACTTCATCTTGACTTTTAGTGCTTACCATATAATTTCCATCTTCTAATTTATATACTTGCTTATATAATTTTTCTAAATTTCTTTTATCCATATATACCACCTTTCTTATATAATTATATATATAAATATAAAATTCTAAAAGGCAGTTGGTCATATAACGTATCAATTTATTGTAAAAAAATTTTTTTTTAAATTTGTTCGATTTTTTTATGACTTTTTAAACATAATTACCAATTACACAACTTGATTCATAAATTTACAAATTTTTCAAAATAATTTTATCATTAAATTTCTATAAATTAAATACATATTATGCAAAAATTTATTTCATTTATATTAAAATATAATTTGTTTATAAAAATACAAGGTATGTAAAATACCTTGTATTTGCTATTGTCTATATTTATAAATTATATATAATTTATTGAAATTTTGTTATATCTTCTATTCTTCCTGCAAAATATGGTTTTTCCTTTCCTTTTTCTCTTAAAAATATTGCAAAAG
The DNA here is from genome assembly GCA_947584125.1 of uncultured Clostridia bacterium. Classification (GTDB taxonomy): domain Bacteria; phylum Bacillota; class Clostridia; order TANB77; family CAG-508; genus CANRMR01. Next base: position 97 of record CANPWI010000109.1, on the reverse strand, counting down.
TATCATCTACATAAAAATATCTTGGCTTTTCTTCCTTTGGTTCTTTTATAGAAGTTGTAAATGTTCCATCAATCCCTGCTTCGCTTTTTATTTCTCC
>CANPWI010000108.1 GCA_947584125.1 uncultured Clostridia bacterium | reverse complement strand
TATACATTAGAAAAAATGAATAAAGATTTAGATAATGGCTATAAGATTTTATTTGATTATGTAAGGAATAGATTTGCGTTATATAAAGTAGATGAAAATTGCTATATGCAAGAGTTAGTCGAACAAAAAACTAGAAATCCTGCTCAAGAAAAATCAATGATAACTTATAAAGCAGTAAAGCAAATGTTTCCTTATATGGAGAATATTGAATATAAAGTTGTAAATAATATAAATGATTAAAATATTTTATTTTTATATATAAAATATATTGACATTTTTAACTTAATATTGTACTATATTGTGTATATAATGTAGTACAATATTTTAAAATAGAAAGGAGATGAAAAGTATGCAAGCAATTAGTGTTAGTGAAGCTAGACAAAACTTTAAAAAATATTGTGATGATGTAGTAGAAAATAATGATATTATAATAGTTAGTAGAAATGGAAATGGAAAAGAAAACATGGTATGGATAGATTTAAACTATTATAATGAATTACAAAAAGCAAAAGAAAATTTAGAATATGTTATGAAAATTGACGAAAGTTTTAATCAATTAGAAGAAGGAAAAGTAGTTACAAAAACAATGGAAGAATTGGAGGCAATGGCTAATGAATAGTATTTTTACAGAAAGAGCATGGAATGACTACTTAAATTGGCAAAAAGAAGATAAAAAAATTTTAAAAAAGATAAACACCTTAATTTCTGATATACAAAGAAATGGAGTAAAAAGTAGACTAGGAAAAGATGAAAAACTAAAGGGAATACAAGGCTATAGTAAAAGAATAGATGAAAAGAATAGATTAGTATATACATTTAATAGTAACGGTGATGTTGTATTAATATCTTGTAAAGGACATTATAAAATATAAAAAACAAATTTGTATAATTTATTTATTTAATAAAAAGAGATGTTTGGAACAATCAGACATCTCTTTAATTTTAACTTTTTGAATTTACCATATAAGTAATAATATCATTAAGTAAAGTTTTATCTTTTTCATTTAATAATATAAATGATTTAAGAAGAAAATCACTATCTTTTGACTCAATAGGTCTAACGATACCATTGAACAAAGTATTCATATCAACTCCTAACGAATTACAAAAATCAATTAAAGTTTGAACACTAAGTCCAGTTTTGCCATTTTCAACTAGACTAACAAAGTTTACTGATTTATTTATTGTGTCGGCAAGACTTTCTTGACTAAACCCCTTCATTAAACGAATTTTTCTAATATTACTTCCAAGAGTTTCAAGAATGTCAATTTTATTTGAAATTTCCATAATTACACCTCATTATTATTATTCTACCAACAATACTAATTTATAAGAAGAAAATAATACTTGAAAATATCACAACAATACTTGAAATAATAAAGTGATTATGATAGAATAGGATATGATTAAAAATGAGCATTAAAGAAAAACAAAAAAATAATACAACTTAAGTATATGAATAATGCTAGGAGGTGAAAGAACAAAAGAATTAAAAATATACAAAAAATCTATAATAAAAGAAAAATAAAAGTCGAAAGGAAAGAGAAAAAATGAAGTTAAAAACGAAATTTATAATTATAACAGTACTAGCATTATTTGCAGTGCTAATTGGTGTAAGTAGTGTAAAAGCAGCAAGTTATACATATAATTATGATTATGGCGAAGGAGAAGGCGAAAAAGGAACAATAACTATAACAACAAATGAAAACAAAATTATTGAAAAAGATAGTGGAAAAAATACTATTATAGAATATGAAAATCTGGGAGAAATTATAGGAATGGACGAAAGTTCATTCATTATGAAACAAACAGAAATAAATAAATTCATTAATGATAAAGAGATAAGTTATACATTTAAGCAAAAAGTTGATAATAATGTAGAAAGTGCAACTGTAATAAAATGGGATAATGACAAATACGAATATGTTGATGTTGGAAAAATGGACATAGAGTTAATAAACAATGAAAAATGGGTAACATATAAAGGAGTAATAAATTATGAGGCTGCTTTAGATTTTAGAGGACTGGAAGTAACTGGTTCGAAAACAAAAGATATAGCAACTGCCGGCTGTGTATGGTCAATAGAATATTATATAAATGGCAACAAAGATGATGTTAAGAGTTTATCATTTGATTTTGGTTGTAAGTCAGAATCAATAGCAGGAAATGAAATGAATGCTGTTGGAAATATTGTAAATAAAAGAGATGTAAGATTAGACGATGGAGGTGCTGGCAGTGGACCAGATGGATATACTTGGCTTTATCCGATTTACAATTCAAAAGGAGAGAGTTGGGGATATGAAGCAAGTATACCTACAAATGCAGATTTATCAGAACTATTTTTGAAAGTATCAGTTACTGAATATCAAGGAGAAAAAATAACATTAAGTGATAATAAAGGAACTTTATACTATGAAGGTAAAGGCAAAAGAAGTTATGATAATAAAACAATTTATATATACAAAAATGCCTTATCAAATTTAAAGGTTGAAGAAAATGAAACACCTTTATTTAATTATAAATTAGATAATGGAATTGGAATACCGAGTTATGCAGGAATTAGATATAAATTTGACTCGAATGCAAAAGATATTGTTGTAGAAGTTAATGATAATAATAAAAATGAACAAAACATAAAGGATAAAGTAGGAATTACATATTGGGGAGATGCAAAATTTGATACAGTTGAAATTGATAAAAGTGATATAATTTATAGTAATGTTGAAGAAAATATAGATAAGAATTCTACGAATTACAAAAATAGACTATCATTAAACATAATTGACATTTATAGAGTAAGTGGAGATTATGGAGGAAAATTAACATTAACATTTAATGTAGGTGAACAATATAATGGAAAATATTATAGTATAGCACACAGAATTAGTTATTGGAATTATGAATTTTTTGAAGGTATAATAAAAGAGGGAAAGATAACAATTACAGTTGATAGTTTATCTCCATTTGGAATTGCAATATATGAAAATAAGTTAAATAACCAACAACAGACTACTTCGCCAACAACAACTGGAACAACAAGCAATAAAGGAGAAAAAGACGAAACTCCAAAAACAGGAACAATAGATATAATAAGTTATACGATACCAGTTGCAGTAATTTCAGTTTGTGGTATAATACTAATGAAAAGAAAAGAAACAAAATAAAACAAAGATAGTTAGAGCAGAGTAAAAATCTGCTCTAATTTCATAAAGGAGAAATTAAAGTGAATAAAGAAAAAACAAAACATAGAAAGAAGGATAAAAAAGGAAAATCAAGAAAAATAATAATAGCAGTTCTAACTCTAATTCTAGTTATAAGCATTGCATATATAACATACTACTTCTACAACCAAAACAAAGAGAAACAAGATAATCAAAACATACTAGATAATGTAGAAATAGATATATCAGAAGTAACAGAAGAAACAACCAAAAGAATGCTACAAGTAAGAGAACTACAAAAGGAAAATGAAGAAATCATAGGCTACATAGAAATTGACGGAACAAAAATCAGTTACCCTGTATGTCAAGCAGAAGATAATGACTATTACTTGACTCATAACTATAAGAAAGAAAAAGCAAGTAGTGGAGCATTATTCCTAGACAAAGATTTTGATTTAACAAAACCAAGTACAAACTACTTAATATACGGACACAGGAATAAACAAGGTTTAATGTTCGAGGATTTAATGAAATACAGTAAAGAAAATTTTTACAAAGAACACCCAATAATAAAGTTTACAACTGCAACAGAAGATACAACTTACGAAATCATATCAGCATTTTATTCAAGAGTTTACTATAAGAGTGAGCAAAATGTTTTTAGATATTACTACTTTATCAATGCAAAAACAGAAGAAGAATATAACGAATTTGTGAATAACTGCAAGAGTTCCAGTATTTATGATACAGGAAAAACTGCAACATACGGAGAACAGTTACTAACACTTTCGACTTGTGAATATAGTCAAGAAGATGGACGATTTGCAGTAGTAGCAAGAAAAGTTACATAATAAACTCATACACACCAAGAACAAAAAATTAGTTGTAAAATTATAAAAAATGAGATACAATAAATTTATAGTAATTATATAGAGAGGTCATTATAAATGGACGAAGAAAAAGAAGAAGATGAAGTAGAATATAAAATAGAAGAAGCGGAAGAAAACTTTAATAACAAAGATT
>CANPWI010000107.1 GCA_947584125.1 uncultured Clostridia bacterium | reverse complement strand
GGAGATGGTATAAATGATGCACCTGTTTTAGCAATTTCAGATATTGGTGTAGCAATGGGAGCATTAGGTTCAGATGCTGCAATAGAAGCAGCAGATGTTGTACTTATGACAGATGAACCATCAAAAATAGTAAATGCAATTCATTTATCAAAAAGAACAATGAGAATTGTTAAAGAAAATATAGTATTTGCAATTTTTGTAAAAGTGCTTATTTTAATTTTAAGTGCATTTGGATTATCAACTATGTGGGAAGCTGTATTTGCAGATGTAGGTGTATCTGTAATTGCAATTATAAATGCTTTAAGAGCATTTAAAGTAAAAAAATAAAAGAATATAATTTAATAAAATCTAGCAGTGATGTGTTGACACTGCTAAATTTTTGCGATAAAATAAAAGAATATTCTTAAGAAGAAATTTAAGGATTTTTAAACACAATAATATAAGGAGGAGAGAATTTTTGGAAAAAGAAGAAAATATTTTAGGAAAAGAAAAGATAGGAAAATTAATTAAGAAATTTTCTATACCATGTATAATATCATTATTAGTGAATTCACTATATAATATTGTAGACCAAATTTTTATAGGATGGGGAGTTGGATATTTAGGAAATGGAGCAACTAATGTTGTTTTCCCTCTTACAATAATTTGTTTAGCATTTTCACTAATGTTAGGAGATGGTTCTTCTGCATATCTAAGCTTAAAGTTAGGTGAAAAGAAAAAAGATGAAGCATCAAAAGGAGTAGGTAATGGAATAGCAGTTTCTGTTATTATTGCAATTGTTTTTTGCGCTATTACTTTAATATTTTTACCTCAACTTTTAAATATTTTTGGATGCACAGATGCATTAAGAGAATATGCTTTAAAATATGGTAGAATTATTGCAATAGGTTTACCATTTATGATGATAGGAACTGCTTTGAATTCTGTTATTAGAGCAGATGGTAGTCCAAAATATTCAATGACATCTATGGTAACAGGTGCTGTTTTAAATACAATTTTGGATCCTATATTTATTTTTGTATTTAAAATGGGAGTAGAAGGAGCAGCTATTGCAACTATATTTAGTCAATTTATTACTTTTTTATTAAATATATTATATATTAAAAGATTCAAATCAATTAAATTAAGTAAAGCAGATATAAAACCTAAATTAAATATAATAAAGAAAATAGTAACTTTAGGAATTAGTAGTTTTATTACTCAAATGAGCTTCGTATTTGTTATGGCAGTTGAAAATAATTTACTTGCAAAATATGGGGCTGAATCAAAATTTGGTTCTGAAATACCAATTACAGTTGTTGGTATTGTAATGAAGGTTAGCCAAATATTAAATAGTATAATAATTGGTATAGCTACAGGTGCACAACCAATATTTGGTTATAATTATGGTGCAAGAAAATTTGATAGAGTAAAAGAAACTTTAAAAATTGTATTGGGTTCAAGTGTTATAATTAGTACAATAGCATTTATATTATTCCAAACAATACCAGATAAGTTAATATCTATTTTCGGTAGTGGTGATGAGCTTTACATGGAATTTGCTTGTTTAACATTTAGAACATATTTATTATTATGTATTTGTAATGGTGTACAAATTCCATCAGGAATATTCTTCCAAGCAATAGGAAAGAGTAGTAAAAGTGCATTATTATCATTATCTAGACAAATATTGTTATTAATACCTTCAATGGTAATTTTAAGTAATGCATTTGGTATTGTAGGACTTTTAAGTGCAGGCCCAGTTGCAGATGGACTAGCTTTTATACTTGCAACAATATTACTTGTAAGAGAGGTAAAATATCTAAACAAAACATCTACTGTAACTTATGAAAAACAAGAATCAGATATAATTAATAATAAATCAGATAAAAACATTATAATAACAATATCAAGAGAATATGGTTCTGGTGGTAGATACATTGGAAAATTAGTTGCTGATAAATTAGGTATTAAATTTTATGATAAAGACTTAATTACCCAAATAGCAGAAACAACCGGACTATCAGAAGAATATATTGAAAATAATGAACAAAAAAGAGATAAATTAGCTGCTTTAAATAATGGATATTATTTTAGTTTAAATAACAGTGACGAATTATTTATTAAAGAATCTGAATTAATTAAAAAAATAGCTAATAAAGAATCTTGTGTTATTATTGGTAGATGTGCAGATTTTATATTAAAGGATAATGAAAACATAACTAAAGTATTTATTTATAGCGATATGGAAAGTAAGATAAAAAGAGCAACAAAATTTTACGGATTAGAAAAAGAAAATGCAGAAAAAGAAATAAAAAGAATTAATAAATTAAGAGCAAATCATTATAAATATTATACAGAAAAAGAATGGAATGATAATTCTAATTACGATATATGTATCAACAGTGATGCATTAGGTTCAGAAAAAGTAGCTGATTTAATTTGTGAAATTGCAAAACAAAAAGAAACTAGTGTGGTATAAGGACAAGAAATAACCTTACAAAAATGTAAGGTTATTTTCATAATTTTATGATATAATATTTTATGGTATAATATTAATGTAAATAAAAAAATAAGGTGAAAAAATGAAAATAATAAAAAGAATTTTAATTTTAATATTAATAATACTAATAATAGTAGCAGGTATAGGAGCTATAGTTATACGAGAAGGTTATAATATGTATAAAGAAGCATTAGAAAAAGAGCCTTTAGATAGCAAAATAGAAAGTATTAAGCAAAAGGAAGGCTATGCGAAAATTGAAGAAGTACCACAAATGTACATAGATGCAGTTATAGCTGTAGAAGACCACAAATTTTATAAACACAAAGGAATTGATATAATTGCAATAGGTAGAGCAATAATAAATAATATTAAAGAAAAAAGTCTTGTAGAAGGTGGTAGTACTATTACACAGCAATTAGCAAAAAATATATATTTTACACAAGAAAAAAAATTAAACAGAAAAATTGCAGAAATATTTATGGCTTTTGAAATAGAAAAAAATTGTGAAAAAGATGAAATATTAGAATTATATTTCAATACAAGTTATTATGGAGATGGATATTATACAGTAAAAAAAGCTTGCAAGCGGATATTTTAATAAAGAATTAAGTGATATGACAGACTATGAAAGTATATTACTAGCAGGTATACCAAATGCACCATCAGTATATGCACCAACAAAAAATCCAGAACTTGCAAAACAAAGGCAAAAACAAGTAATAGATAAAATGATTAAATATGGATACTTAACAGAAGAAAGAGCAAATGAAATAATTAATGAAAGGAATTGATAAAAAATGAGAAGATTATTTACCTCAGAGAGTGTTACAGAAGGACACCCAGATAAACTATGCGATTATATATCAGATAGTATTTTAGATAGCTATTTAAAGGAGGACAAAAATGCAAGAGTAGCTTGTGAAACAGTAGCAAGTAAAGGAGAAATTTATATAACAGGAGAAATATCTTCAAATGCAGATATAAATATTGAGCAAGTTGTAAGAGATACAATAAAAGAGGTAGGATATGAAAATAGCGAGGTGGATATAGATTATAAAACCTGCAATATAAGAATAAATATATCAAAACAATCTCCAGACATTGCTCAAGGAGTAGATAAATCTCTAGAAGATAAAGAGGGAGAGAAAATTCAATCAGAAGGAGCAGGAGACCAAGGGTTAATGTTTGGATATGCTTGTGATGAAACAGAAGAATTAATGCCCCTTCCAATTTCCTTAGCACATAAATTAGCAAAAAGATTAACACAAGTAAGAAAAGAAAAAATATTAGATTATATAAGACCAGATGGAAAAGTTCAAGTTACAGTTGAGTATGAAGATGAAAAACCATTAAGAATAGATACAATAGTTGTATCTACACAACATTTACCACAGATAAATTTAGAGGATTTAAAAAAGGATATTATTGAATATGTTATAAAACCTACAATACCAAAAGAATTATTAGACGATAATACAAAATATTTTATAAATCCAACAGGAAGATTTGTAATAGGAGGACCATTAGGAGATAGTGGATTAACAGGAAGAAAAATAATAGTTGATACTTATGGTGGATATGCAAGGCATGGAGGAGGAGCATTTTCAGGTAAAGATGCAACAAAGGTAGATAGGTCAGCATCTTATATGGCAAGATTTGTAGCAAAAAATATTGTAGCAAATGGCTATGCAAAAAAATGTGAAATACAAATTGCATATAGTATAGGAGTTGCAAAGCCTGTATCTATATATATTAACACCTATGGAACCAATACTATTCCAGAAGAAGAAATTATAAATAAAATAAAAAACAAATTTGATTTAACACCAAGAGGAATTATTAATTATTTAGATTT
>CANPWI010000106.1 GCA_947584125.1 uncultured Clostridia bacterium | reverse complement strand
TGCATTTCCGTAGCGGTATTTATTTTAAGGAGGTGAAATTTAAGTGCCAACAATTAATCAATTAGTAAGAAAAGGTAGAAAAACATCAACAACAAAATCTACAGCTCCAGCTCTACAACATGGATATAATTCTAGAAAGAAAAGATTAACAGATAATAGAGCACCACAAAAAAGAGGAGTTTGTACAGTTGTTAAAACAGTAACACCTAAAAAACCTAATTCTGCATTAAGAAAAGTTGCCAGAGTTAGATTATCTAATGGATATGAAGTAACATCATATATTCCAGGAATTGGACACAACTTACAAGAACACAGTGTTGTTTTGATAAGAGGTGGTAGGGTAAAAGATTTACCTGGTGTTAGATATCATATTATTAGAGGAACATTAGATACAGCAGGTGTAAAAGACAGAATGCAAGCTCGTTCTAAGTATGGAGCGAAGAAGCCTAAAAAATAAAAATTCATTTGAATTTAATAATTTTATAGTGTGAAATGTTGTTTTAAACACAAATTTAACTGTAAAAAACTAGTGCTGATAATACTTACTAATTTAAGGTACTTAAATTTAGGATAGATTATATAGCACTATACGGAAAAGTTTTAAACTTTTCAGAGTACCTATGATACTATAGTTTAGTATCAATATAAAATATAAGGAGGGAAGAATAGTGCCAAGAAAAGGATATATAGCAAAAAGAGATGTTTTACCAGATCCAATATATAATAGCAAAGTTGTTACAAAGTTAATAAACAATATAATGCTAGATGGTAAAAAATCTATTGCTCAAAAAATAGTATATAATGCGTTTGATATTATTAAAGAAAAAGAGCAAAAAAATCCATTAGAAGTTTTCGAAGAAGCTTTAAATAATATAATGCCTGTTCTTGAAGTTAAAGCAAGAAGAGTTGGTGGTGCTACATACCAAGTACCATTAGAAATTAGACCAGAAAGAAGACAAACTTTAGGTTTAAGATGGCTAGTTACATATAGCAGAAAAAGACATGAAAAAACTATGTCTGAAAAATTAGCAGGAGAAATATTAGATGCTATAAACGGAAATGGTGGAGCTTTCAAGAAGAAAGAAGATACACATAGAATGGCTGAGGCTAATAAGGCTTTTGCTCATTACAAATGGTAAAATTTAAATTATAAACTTCGTCTAACATCGTTAGTCATCGGTCAAAAAATCCTCGATGTACCAAAAGTACACCTCCGGTATTTTTGCCTCGACTGCCTTGTTATACTTGTTTCTAATTTAAATTGATTTTGTATAAAGTAAAATTTGTTAATAAATTTGTAAAAAGATAGGGGGAAATAATATATGGCAGGAAGAGCATACCCACTTGAAAGAACAAGAAATATAGGAATAATGGCTCACATTGATGCTGGTAAAACAACAACAACAGAGAGAATATTATTCTACACAGGTAAAACACATAAAATTGGTGAGGTTCACGAAGGTGCAGCTACAATGGACTGGATGGCTCAAGAACAAGAAAGAGGTATTACAATTACTTCTGCATGTACAACATGTTTCTGGAATGATAATAGAATTAATATTATAGATACTCCAGGTCATGTTGATTTTACAGTTGAGGTTCAAAGATCTTTAAAAGTTCTTGATGGAGCTGTAACAGTACTTGCTGCTAAAGGTGGAGTTCAACCACAAACAGAAACAGTATGGAGACAAGCTGATAAATATCAAGTACCAAGAATGGTATATGTAAATAAAATGGATATTACTGGAGCAAACTTTATGCTTTGTGTTGACCAATTAAAAAATAGATTAAAAGCAAATGCAGTTCCAATCCAATTACCAATAGGTGCAGAGGATAATTTCCAAGGAATTGTAGATTTAATAAAAATGAAAGCTTTTATTCATAAAGATGATTTAGGAAAAGAAATTGAAGAAACTGAAATTCCTGAAGAACTTAAAGCACAAGCTGAAGAATATAGAACAAAAATGATAGAAGCAGCTGCTGAACAAGATGAAGAATTAATGATGAAATACCTAGAAGGTGAAGAATTAACTGCTGAAGAAATTAAAAAAGGATTAAGAATTGGAACAATAGCAAATAACATAGTTCCAGTTACATGTGGTTCTTCATATAAAAATAAAGGTGTACAAGAATTATTAAATGCTATCATCGATTTCATGCCATCACCACTTGATATACCACATATCAAAGGTGAAACAATGGATGGTGGAGAAACAGAAGCAAAAACTTCTGATACAGAACCATTTGCAGCACTTGCATTTAAAATTGCTACTGATCCATTTGTTGGAAAATTATGTTTCTTTAGAGTTTACTCAGGAACATTAGAGTCAGGAACAACAGTTTTAAATTCAAGCAAAGATAAAAAAGAAAGAGTTGGAAGAATTCTTCAAATGCATGCAAATCACAGAGAAGATATTGATAAAGTTTATGCTGGAGATATTGCAGCAGCAGTAGGTTTAAAAGATGTAACAACTGGTAATACTTTATGTGATCCAGCTCATCCAATTATACTTGAATCAATGGAATTCCCAGAGCCAGTTATTGATATAGCTATTGAACCAAAAGATAAAGCTAATCAAGAAAAAATGGCAATAGCATTAGCAAAACTTGCTGAGGAAGATCCAACATTTAAAACATACACAAACCAAGAAACAGGTCAAACAATTATAGCTGGTATGGGTGAATTACACTTAGATATAATTGTTGATAGATTAAAAAGAGAATTTAAAGTAGAATGTAATGTAGGTAAACCACAAGTTTCTTATAAAGAAACAATTAGAAACTCTGTAAGAGTTGAAGGTAAGTTTATCCGTCAATCAGGTGGACGTGGACAATACGGACATGTTTGGCTAGAAATGGAACCATTAGAGCCAGGTTCAGGAATACAATTCGAAAATAAAATTGTTGGTGGTGTAGTTCCTAAAGAATACATTAAACCAACAGAAGAAGGTATTAGAGAAGCTGCTGAAAGCGGTGTACTTGCTGGTTACCCAGTTATAGACTTTAAAGCAACATTAGTTGATGGTTCATACCATGATGTTGACTCTTCAGAAATGGCATTCAAAATTGCAGGTTCTATGGCATTTAAAGAAGGATGTAAACAAGCTAAATCTGTAATATTAGAGCCAATTATGAAAGTTGAAATTACAGTTCCAGAAGAGTACATGGGAGATGTTATCGGAGATGTTAACTCAAGACGTGGAAAAATGGAAGGTATGGATTCAAATGATGGAATGCAAGAAATACATGCATTTATACCATTATCAGAAATGTTTGGATATGCTACAGACCTTCGTTCAAAAACACAAGGTAGAGGAACATATTCAATGGAACCATCTCATTACGAAGAAGTTCCAAAATCTATATTAGAAACAATAGTTGCATCAAGAGCAAAGAAAGAAGACTAAAATTAATAAAAAACAAAAAAATACTTGCAAAGTTAACGAAAATGTTATAAAATACTTATGCAATAAAATAGTTATTAAATTTAAAAAAAATAAAAAAATTAAAGGAGGAATTCAAAAATGGCAAAAGCTAAATTTGAAAGAACAAAACCACATGTTAATATCGGTACTATTGGTCACGTTGACCATGGAAAAACAACAACAACAGCCGCTATTACAAAATACTTAGGATTATTAGGAAGAGCTGAATATGCTGCTTACGATCAAATCGACGGAGCACCAGAAGAAAAAGCTAGAGGAATCACAATTAACACAGCACACGTTGAATATGAAACAGAAAATAGACACTATGCACACGTTGACTGTCCAGGTCACGCTGACTATGTAAAAAATATGATTACAGGTGCTGCACAAATGGATGGAGCAATATTAGTTGTTTCAGCAGCTGATGGAGCAATGCCACAAACAAGAGAACACATATTACTTGCTAGACAAGTTGGTGTTAAATATATCGTTGTATATTTAAACAAATGCGATATGGTAGATGATCCAGAATTATTAGAATTAGTTGAAATGGAAATTAGAGATTTATTATCAAGCTATGATTTCCCAGGAGATGAAATTCCATTTATAAAAGGATCTTCATTAAAAGTATTAGAGTCAACATCTACAGATCCTAACGATCCTGTATATGCTCCAATGAAAGAATTAATGGATGCAGTTGACAGTTATATACCAACACCAGACAGACCAACAGACCAACCATTCTTAATGCCAGTTGAAGATGTATTCTCTATCACAGGTAGAGGAACAGTTGCAACAGGTAGAGTAGAAAGAGGAGTTGTAAAAGTTTCTGATGAAGTTGAAATTATTGGTTTAACAACAGAAAGAGCAAAAACAGTTGTTACAGGTGTTGAAATGTTCAGAAAATTATTAGACCAAGCAGAAGCTGGAGATAACATTGGTGTTCTATTAAGAGG
>CANPWI010000105.1 GCA_947584125.1 uncultured Clostridia bacterium | reverse complement strand
AAAGCAATTACATTAATAGCATTGATAATTACAATAATAATTTTATTAATATTAGCAGGAGTAGCAATAAGCTTTTCAATAGGAAATGATGGAGTATTTAATAAAAGCAAAAAATCAGCAGAGAAATATAATGAAGAATCAGCGAAAGAAAAGCTTGAAATAGTATTAGCAGATTGTTTAACAGATAAATATACTAATGAAAATTATAATCAAGACGAATATTTAACAAAAAAACTAGAAGAAGCAGGATTTATAGTAACAGGAGATATAGTATCAGATGGAAATTATTTTTTCACTATAGATAGAAATGCACCAAAAATAGGAGAAAGCATAAGTAAAGAAGATATAGAAAATATACTGATAATAAAAAATGAACAAGAATTATGTGATTTTAGAGATAGTGTAAATAATGATGGAAATACTTATGAAGGAAAAACCGTAATGTTAGGTAATGATATAACATTAAAGGATAGTTGGACAGATATAGGAACATTTGAAAATCCTTTTAAAGGAACATTTGTAGGTAATGGACACACAATAAGCAATATAAATATGAAAACTACGGGAGATGTTCATGGATTTTTTAGAGTTAATTATGGAACAATAAAAAATCTTACATTAAAAGGGGAAATAAATGGAAATGGTGCTACAATAGCTGGAATTTGTGGACAAAACTATGGTACAATAGAAAATTGTAATAATTATATTAATGTAACAAATTCAACAACAACTCAATATCTAACAGGAGGAATTACCGCTGAATTATGGGAAGGAACTATAAAAAATTGCAATAATTATGGTAATATTACAACTGGATATAGAGGAGCAGGAGGAATAGTAGGTCGTACAGGAAAAATAGCAAATGGTAATGGTAGAGAGTTTGAAGTATCAGAATGTAATAATTATGGAGAAATAAAAGTAAATGGAGATTGGGGAGCTGGTGGAATTGTAGGTTATACGGAAAGTATAGGAACAATTAAAGATTGTTCTAATGAAAATATTGTAATATCTAATGGAAATGCTGCAGGTGGAATTTTAGGAGCAAATATTATAGATGATATAGTAAAAATAGAAAATTGTATTAATAATAAAAATGTTACAGCAAATGTTTGGGATGTAGGAGGAATAGTTGGAGAGATAAACTATACAGCACAAGTAAATGAGTGTAAAAATACAGGAGAAATATATGCTGAAAATGGAAATTGCGGAGGAATAATAGGTACAGTTGGACAAAATGATGCAACAATTAATACGGCTTATGTAAAAAATTGTATAAATTCAGGTTATGTACATTCAACAGGTACATCTGGAGACCCAGCTACTGGTGGTATTGTTGGGTGTGTTCAATTTGGAAAAAATGCTGAAATATCAAATTGCTATAATATAGGAAATATAAAGTCAACATCATATAATTCTACAAATATTTATCATGGAGTAGGAGGAATTTTAGGAACAACATGGGATAATGCAACTGTTACAACGGAAAAATCAAAAGTGGATATAACTAATTGTTATAATAGAGGTAATGTAGAAAATACTTATGATAGTAATAATGCAGGACAAATAATTGGTAAAGATTATACAAACAAAAAAAATATAACTGATTGCTATTATTTAAAAGGAACAAAAGGAAGTAATACTTTAGGAGGTACTGAAAAAACATTAGAAGAACTAAAAGATTTAGTAAAAGACTTAAATAAATATAGTAATGAATTTATAAATGTATAAAATTTTTGATACAAATAAATATTCCATTTAAAGTATTTTTTTATAAAACAAAATAAACTTGTCGAATTGTGTCGACGAAAAAATGTTGACACAGTTCGCCAAATAATATATTATAATTCAAGAAAAATATAAAAAGGTGATATAGTGAAAAAACAAAAATTAAATTCTATGCAAGAATGGTTACCTTTTGATAAAATATTAGATAAAGGAATTATTAAATTAAAAGATAATAATTTTATTAAAATAATTAAAGTAATTCCAATAAATTTTAATTTAAAATCTAATTTAGAAAAAGAAGCCATTTTAAATTCTTATAAGTTATTTTTAAAAACTTGTAATTTTGATATTCAAATACTTATTCAAAGTAAAAAAGAAGATTTATCTAAAAACATTTCCAAAATAAAAGAAAATATAAAAAAAGAAAATGATGAAAAGATATCAGAAATATCAGAAAATTATATTAATTTCATAAAAGATTTAAATAAAACAAGAAAATCTTCGTCCAAAAATTTTTTTATCTTAATTAAATATTCTCCAAAAAATTCAGATAATATAGATATAGAAATAATAAATCAAGAACTTAATGAAAAAGTATACAAAATAAAAGAGTGTTTAGCAAGATGTGGTAATTATATAGTACCAATAAATAATATTGAAGAAATTAAAAAAATATATATTTCATATTTTAATAAAAGAAAAGAGGTAGAAGAATTATTTTAAAAAATAAAAAAGAAGAAAAAAAGGAATTAGAAATTTTAGAAGGAGTAATAAATGAAAAAGATAAAATAGCACCAGGCTATATTAATTTAAAAAATCCACAATATATAGAAATTGATAATATGTATTATAGTTCCTTACTTGTTATAGATTATTATAGAGAACAAACAGATTTATTATTAAAAGAATTAATTGATAGCAATATAGAATTAAATATATCAATTTTTTATGAAAAAAAAGATACATATAAAACAATTAGAGAATTAACTTATCATATAGGAAATGTAAGTGTGGATTTAAAAAATATAGGTGAAAATAGACAAGATATAGATATAGCTGCGTATACCTATAATGATGCAAAATATATTAGAAAAGAAATGCAAGTAAATAATGAAGAATTATATTTTTTGTATATATATTTAATAGTATATGCAGAAGATAAAAGAAAATTGGATTACTTAATAAATAAGGTTGAAGGTATTGCGCAAAGTAAAGGAATGGGAACAAGAAAAGCATATTTTAGACAAGAACAAGCTTTTATAGCAAATATGCCTGTTATGATTAATCATAAAGATGTAAAAGAGGTAACAAAAAGAAATATTTTAACAAGTGGCCTTATATGTACATATCCTTTTATTTCATCTTCAATATTTGATGAAACAGGAATTTTTATTGGAACAAATTTATATAATAATTCTTTAGTATTTGTTGATAGATATGATACAAATAAATATAAAAATGCAAATATGTGTATTTTTGGAACAAGTGGTGCAGGAAAATCTTTTTATACAAAATTGCTAATTATAAGAAATAGATTATTAGGAATAGAGCAATATATAGTAGACCCAGAAAGAGAGTATAATAATTTAGTTAAGGAACTTGGAGGGACAGTTATTAAAATTGGCCCAGAATCAAAAACATTTATAAATATTTTTGATATAAGAAAAGAAAGTTTAGAAGAAAATGAAAAAGGATATTTAGCAACAAAAATTCCGAAAATATTAGGATTTTTTAATTTAATATTTGGAGAATTAAATGAAGAAGAAAAAGCAATATTAGAAGAAAAAATAATAAAATGCTATAACGAAAAAGGAATAACTTTTAATGATGATACACTTTATAAAAAAATAGAAAAAGATAATAAAGAAAAATTAATTTTTAAAACCAATAATGATATGCCAATATTAGAAGATTTTTATAAAATATTAGGTGAAGATGAAAAAACAAAAATATATAAAACTAAATTAACACCTTTTATAAAAGGTTCATTAAAATTTTTCAATCAACACACGAATATAAAAATTGACAACAAATTAATTGTTGCAGATATTTACGAATTAGGAGAAGAAAATTTAAAATTTGGAATGTATATATTTACTCTTTTATTTTGGGATAAAATAAAAGTTGATAGAAAAATAAGAAAAGCAATTTATTTAGACGAGATATGGAGACTAATAGGAGTAACATCTAATCAATATGTTGCAAGTTTTATATATAAGATATTTAAAACAATAAGAAAATATGGAGGAAGTGCTGTTGCAATAACACAAGATATTTCAGATTTATTTAGTTTAGAAGAAGGAATATATGGAAAAAGTATTTTAAATAATTCTAGTATAAAAACATTTTTTTCATTAGAAGAAGAAAATATAAAAATATTATCTAATTATACGAATTTATCAGAAAAAGAAAAAATAGAAATAAAAGCATTAAAAAGAGGAGAAGCATTAATGTTTATTGGAGACGAACATATTTTAATAAATATAGAATCAGCAAATTATGAAAAAGAAATAATAAATTAAAATAAAAAATAAAAATATAAAATAAAAATAACAAATGTAGGGGCGGGTTTCCACGCCCGCCCAAAGAAAGGATTAATAAATGAAAAAAATTATTACCGCAATAGGAAATGAAAAAATAAAAGAAAAAATTAATAATAAAGATAATATAAAAATTTTAAATAAAGATATACAAT
>CANPWI010000104.1 GCA_947584125.1 uncultured Clostridia bacterium | reverse complement strand
ATCCATTTTTTACCTCCTTTAGAGACGTTTGTACAAAACTTTATTAAAGTATATTAGAGGAAATTAAAGTTATGACAATTTTAAATAAAAAAATATATTAATTATTTACAACTTTATTTCGTTGTACTATAATAAAAAAAACAAATGATGTGGAGAATAATAATGCAAGGTACAGAAATAGATGAATATATAAAAAATAAATATGAAAGAACAAATGAAAGTGACACTAGAGGGACTAATCATATAGCTATAGGAAAATTTATTGACTTAATTCATTTGCATGAAAATTGTGAAAATACTAATATTAGAAATATTGCAAAAAATATTAAAAATCTAGAAGAGTTAGTTCCTAATTTTACAATATTTGAAACTAAAGAAAAATCTGCGTATTATATAACATTTGCTGCATATAGTTTAGATCATGATAGTGATAAATTAGTAGATGCACATGAATTTGGTCACTTAGTAATTCATGGAATAAATAAATTTGAGTTAGATGAAGAAAAATTTAGTAATATTGTAAAAAATGCAAGAGCAAACTGCATTTCTAGTGAAAATAAACAGGATTTTAGAAAATATGTTGAACGTCTGCAAGATAGGAATAATAAAGATATAACAGATGCAGAAAAAGGGCCAGTATCAGATATCTTAAGCTCAGTTTTTCAATATCCATCATTAAGCTTTAAAAATGAAGACGGAACAATTTCTGAAAAAATGGTATTTCCATCTTTTCATGATAGAGAATATTACTTTGATGAAGAAAAAGGAAAAATGAGAGCAGACAGAATATTTGACGAAGATTTTGCAAATTATTATAGCTTAGTATTGAATGGATGTACAAAAGAACTTGGAATATTAAGAAAATTTCTTGGTGAAGAGTGGATGCAAAGTATGGAACAAGAACTTGAAAAAGCGGGTAAAAATATACAAATGCCTGATATAGATAAAAATACTGATATAAATAAAAACTCTAATATAGACAAAAATACTGATATAAATAAAAACTCAAATGTAGATAAAAATACTAATATAGATAGTAAATTAGGTGAAGTATTAATGACACAAAGAGAAGGCGCACTTCCAAAAGAATTGCCAATAAATGAATTAGAAGAACAAAGAGACACAAATATAGAAGAAATACAAAAATAAACGAAAGAGGGATAAATAAATTGGAAAATATAAGTGAAAAAACGGCGACAGAGTTATTTCAAATTATATGTTTAATGCCCAAAAATAATATTAAGAAAATTCCAATAGATTTTATTAATTATTTAGAAAAGAAAAAATCTAATAACTGGAAAAATATTGATAATGTCAATGATATAAATATAAATAATCTAAATGAGGATACAAAAGAATATTTAGCATATATTTATTTAAATTATATATTAGAAGATGAAGAAAAGGAAAATTATAAAAAGTTACTAAAAGAAAATCAAAAAATATATGAAGATAAAGTAAATATATCAAATATATTTTCAAAAAGAAATGTAGAAGCAGACGAAAAATTACAAGAAAATAATAAAAATACATCTCTTGTAAAAGTAAAAGAAAAGAATTTTTTTGAAAAAATTTTAGAAAAAATAAAAAATATAATAAAAAAATTATATTAAAAAATGTAGTTTTTTATGAATATTGCATAAAATATATAAATGTGATAAAATGCAAAAGATTATTTATATAAGCTATAGAAAGGGTCTGCTGAAATGAAGGATTACGTTGAGTTATTGAAAAAATATAATCAAGAACATATATTAAAATATATTAGTAAACTAGATGATGATAAGAAAAAAAATTTAATTCATCAAATAGAAAAACTTGACTTTGAGCAGTTAAATGAATTGTATAAAATTAGTAATAGAGATAAAAACAAAGCTATAAAAGGAGTAATAATAGAACATATTCCATTTGTAGATAAATATAAATTAGAAAATGAAAGAAAAGAAACTTTAACAAATATAGGCGAAAACATTATAAAAAGCAATAAATATGCAGTTGTTACTATGGCAGGAGGTCAAGGAACAAGGCTTGGACATAATGGACCCAAAGGAACATATAAATTAGATGTAAAGCCTAATGCAAAATATTTATTTGAAATATTAGCCGAGAACTTATTAAGAGAAAATAAGAAATATAATGTCGTAATTCCTTGGTACATAATGACTAGTACAGAAAATAATGAAAAAACAGTTTCATTTTTTGAAGAACATAACTATTTTGGATATCCAAAAGATAGTATAAGATTTTTTAGACAAGGTAATTTACCTTTACTTTCAGAGGAAGGCAAACTATTAATTGACGAAAATTATAATATTAAAATTGCATCAGATGGAAATGGAAGTATTTATAAATCTATGAAAAATGAAGGAATACTTTCTGACATGAAAAAAAGAGGTGTAGAATGGGTTTTCATTGGAGCAGTTGATAATGCAATTTTGAATATGTGTGATCCAATACTGATAGGCCTTACAATAGATGAAAACAATGAAGTAGCATCTAAATCGGTAGTAAAAGTAAATCCTCATGAAAAAGTAGGAGTTTTCTGCAAAAAAGATAGTAAACCAGCAGTTATAGAATATACAGAACTTCCTGATCAATTAGCAGAAGAAACTGACGAAGAAGGTGAACTTCTATATGGAGAATCACACATAATGTGTAATTTATATAGCTTAAATGCTTTAGAAAAAATAGCAAACCAAAATCTTCCATATCATAGTGCACACAAAAAAGTAAATTATATAGATGAAAAAGGCAATTTAGTAGAATCAAATGAACCGAATGCGTATAAATATGAAGCATTTATATTTGATGGATTTAATTATTTTAACAATATGACAATATTAAGAGGAATAAGAGAAGAAGACTTTGCACCAATAAAAAATAAAGAAGGCGTAGATAGCCCATATACTGCAATAAAGCTATATAATGAATTTTGGAAATTAAATTAAAAAAGGAGAACATATAATTTTAAAAATTATATGAAAAAATTTATGGAAGAATGTAAAATTATTAATTTATATAGTTTAGATGAAACTATTGCAAAAGAATTGCTTTTAAAATATACATATCCTTGGGAAGTACTTTCACACATAGAAGAATTTATATTAGAATTAGGAAAAAAGTTGCCAAAAGATGAATATAAAAAAGTTGGAGAAGATGTGTGGATTCATAAAACTGCAACAGTATTTGAAAGTAGTTATATAAAAGGTCCAGCAATAATATGTAAAAATGCAGAAATACGCCATTGTGCATTTATAAGAGGAAAAGCAATAGTTGGAGAAGATGCAGTAGTTGGAAATTCTACAGAACTTAAAAATGTAATTTTATTTAATAGAGTACAAGTACCACATTATAATTATGTAGGAGACTCCATTTTAGGATATAAGGCTCATATGGGAGCAGGTTCAATCACATCAAATGTAAAATCGGATAAGACTTTAGTTGTAATAAAAGGTAAAGAAGAAAAGATAGAAACAAACCTAAAAAAAGTAGGTGCTATGTTAGGAGACAAAGTTGAAGTTGGTTGTGGTAGCATACTAAATCCAGGAACAATAATAGGAAAAAATACTAATATATATCCACTTTCTTCAGTAAGAGGAGTTGTCCCAGAAAATAGCATTTACAAATCGAATTCAGAAATAATAGAAAGAATTTAATTACTAAGAAAAATTAACAATTAGTTAACAAAAAATAACAATTAAAAAATAATAATAAAAACAAGAGATCAAAATAAAAAGTAAAAAGAAAATATAAACTTAGAATAGGAAATAAAAATGAAGAAAAAAATATTTATAAATATACTATTGGTAGTATTTATTGTAATATTTTTATATTCTGGATATATGTGCTTTATATGGATAAAGAGCGATAGAGATACAAAAAAATTAGAAGAAGGACTATATTCAGAAGTTGTTTCAAAAGTGGAAGAAACAAGCAATAATACAGTAGAAGAAAAAATAGATTTTGAAAAATTATTAAATATAAATCAAGATGTTATAGCTTGGATAAAAATAGATGATACATATATAAATTATCCAATACTTCAAGCAGAAACAGATGAATATTATATTAGAAAAGATATATATGAAAAATATAGTGTTTCAGGAAGTATATTTGTAGACAGTTCAGCAAATCCAAATTTTTTAGATAATAATACATCAATCTATGGTCACAATATGAAAAATGAGAGAATGTTTGCAGACTTACACAAAATAAAAAATGGAACATTAGGAACAGATATAAATGTTAAAATTTATACAAAGGATAGTTCTAACATATATAAAGTCTTTTCAGCTTATATTGCAGAACCAGATGACAACATAATAAAAAAGAACTTTACAGATGAAGTTGAAAAAGAAAATTATATAAAAAATGCAATAAGAAAAAGCAATGTAAAATTTGATGTAAACGAAGAAAATATTGATTTTGATAA
>CANPWI010000103.1 GCA_947584125.1 uncultured Clostridia bacterium | reverse complement strand
TAATAATTTTCCATATCCTTGCCATAGGTTAGATAGAAATACTAAAGGTTTAATTTTATATGCAAAAAATCAAAAAACTTTGGATATATTATTTGATAAATTTAAAAATAGAGAAATCGAAAAACATTATTGTTGTAGGGTATATGGAATATTACCTAAAATGCAGGATACACTTACTGCTTATTTATTTAAAGATAAGAAAAAATCTTTAGTATATATTTCTGATAATTTTCAAAAGGGTTATCAAAAAATTATAACCTCATATAAAATATTAAAAAAAGATTATTCTAATAATTATTGTATTTTAGATGTAACACTACACACTGGAAAAACGCATCAAATTCGAGCTCATTTAGCTCATATTGGCCATCCAATTATTGGTGATGGAAAATATGGTATTAATGAGATTAATAAGAAATTTAATGCTAAAACGCAAGAATTATATTCATATAAATTGAAATTTAATTTTAGAGAAAATAGTGACATTTTAGATTATTTAAATGGTAAGGAATTTAATCTTAATTTAAAAGGGTTATATTAAGAATTTTATCTTAATACAACCCTTTTATTATTTATTCAAAAAAACTATTAAATTCTTTTTCACTTATTACCTCTTTTTCAAGTAATACTTGTGCTACTGCATGTAATGTTTGCATATTTTCTTTTAAAATATATTGAGCTTTTTGATATGCTACATCTATTAATTCTTTAACTTCTTCTCCTATTACATCTTCTATGTTTTGTCCTAATATATTCATTTGATATGGGTCATCTGTTTTTAAAGAAATAGGTCCTAATTTATCACTCATTCCATAAACAGTTATCATATCTTTTGCAATATTAGTTGCAACCTCAATATCGTTGCTAGCACCAGTTGAAATATCATCTAAAGCTAATTTTTCTGCTGCTCTACCTCCAAGTAATGCTATTAATTTTTCTTCCATTTCTGTTTTTGAAATATAGAACTTATCTTCATTTGTTCTATACATTGTGTATCCACCTGCTAATCCTCTTGGAATTATAGATACCTCTTTAACTGGTAAACTTGTTTCTAAGAATTTACTAACAATAGCATGACCTGCTTCATGATATGCAGTTAATTTTTTATCTTTTTCTGATATAACTCTACTTGTTTTTTCAAGACCAACTGTAACCTTTTTTACTGCTTCTTCTAAATCTTGTTTTTCAATTTCGTTATGTTTTTTTATTGTAGCTATAATTGCTGCTTCATTTAATACATTTGCAAGTTCAGCACCCGTAAATCCAGCTGTATCTTCTGCAATGTTTTTTAAATCTAGGTCTTCTGCAAATTTCTTTTCTTTACTATGAATTTTTAAAATTTCTTCTCTACCTTTTAAGTCTGGTGGTGCTATCATTATTTGTCTATCAAATCTTCCAGGTCTTAAAAGTGCTTTATCTAACATTTCAGGTCTATTTGTAGCAGCAAGTACTATAACTGTTTGGTCTGTTTCAAATCCATCCATTTCTACTAATAATTGGTTAAGTGTTTGATTATTTTCAGATTCAGCTCCTCCACCACTTGTTCTTCTTGCACCTATAGCATCTATTTCATCTATAAAAACTATACATGGTGATATTCTTTTTGCCTTTTCAAATAACTTTCTAACTCTTGAAGCTCCAAGTCCTGCAAACATTTCTATAAATTCTGAACCACTCATAGATATAAATGGAACTCCAGCTTCTCCTGCTATAGCTTTTGCAATTAAAGTTTTACCTGTTCCAGGTTTACCACAAAGAAGCACTCCTTTTGGAATTTTTGCACCCATTTTTTGAAATCTTTTTGGATCTTTAAGAAAATCTACTATTTCTACAAGTTCTTGTTTTTCTTCTTCAAGTCCTGCTACATCATCAAATTTTACATTTGTATTATTTTCTGTTCCATCATATACTTTTCCTTTTTCGCCTAATCCTTGCATTTTAAATATTAATATAAATAATGCTACCATCATAATTGTTGGAATTAATGAAAATATATTACTTGCAATTTTTGTAATAACATTTGCTGGCTTTTGATTTAATTCAAATTCAATTCCTTGTTCTTTTTTATCTTGGATAAGTTCAATAAAAGCTTGTGTGCTTGGTATGATAGCAGTTTTTTCTTTTTCTTCTCCTACTAACTTAACTTTAACTGTTGTACTCCCTACTGTCATCTCTATCTTTTCAACTGAACCTTCATTAATATCAGTAATAAGTTGTGTATATGGATATTCTTCTTCTTTTTCTTTATCCTTATTTAAAAGCATATAGCTTGCTATTGATACTACTATCAAAATTATAAATAATATAATTCCAACTATATAAGATTTTTTATTGTTATTATCTTTATTTTGATTATTCTTCATTTTTCTCTCCTTTTACTGTAACTCGTATAAAAATTTATTTTGTTAAATATTTAGCTTTCTAATGACTCTGGACTATCATTTATATTATTATCTTCATTTTCATCTTTTTCATCATTTTTTTCTTCTTTGTCTTTGTTTGTTTCCTTATGTTCATCATTGTTGTTATTTTCTTCGTTTTGATTAATTTCTTCTCTAACTTTTTCTTGTTCTGCTTGTATTTTTATAAGTTCCATTTGTCTTGTAATAATATCTGTTTTTATCATTAGAATAGCAACTATCATATAAATATACGAAATTGTAGTATACATTATTTGAAAATATTTTATATAAAATCCTGTAAAAGCATTTACAATAATATATAGTAAATTTAGTACTATAGGCAATGTTAAAGCATGTAATGCCATATTAAAAGTTGCTTTATATTTAATTTTTATTCTGTACATAATGGATACTATATAACCTAATGCAGCTAAAATTACTGCATCTACTAAAAAACTGGTAAAATACAATATAAATATCCAAATTGGTATAATTACATTAGCTTTATTTTCTATTATAATACTATCAATATCCATTATTTGCATTTGTTCCATTTCATAATCCAGATTTAATATATTTTTTTTAAAAAACTCTATTCCTTGTTCATCTGAAACATGAAATTTATATGCATATATTATATATATAAATATCGAAAATATAATTATTAGTATTAAAAAATATTTCATTGAACTCCATGTTGTGTTTATAGCATAGTCTTCGTATTTATCAAAATCTTTAATACTTGTTGCTAAATCTTTAAACCAACTTTTTTGCTTTTTTACTTGCTCTTGCATGTCCACTCCTTTTCCTTTATATAAATGCTATATTATAGCATTTATAATATTATATTTTATTTACAGACATTCCATCTTTTGTATCTTTAACAATATATCCAAGTTCTTTTATTTTATCCCTAAGCTTATCTGATAATTCCCAATTTTTTTCAAGTCTTGCTTCTTCTCTTTGTTTAAGTAATTTTTCTACATCTTCTGGTATAATTTCTTTATCAATTTCTTTATTAATGTCTATTCCAAGTACTGTATCAAGTTTTTCAAGTAAACATGCTACTTTCTTTGATTTTTTTTCTAATTTTAATATATCCCAAACAACACTCATTGCAACAGGCATATTTAAGTCATCATTTATAGCTTCATGAAATTTTTGTTCATATTCGTTTAGAATTTCATCATTTATATCATCATTTCCATTTTTATGTTTTTTATATCCTTCTCTTAATCTTATTAAGGATTTATTTGCAGCTTCTATTGCTTCCCATGTAAAATTCAATTTATTTCTATAACTAGATGAATAGCAGAATACTTTAAAAGATATTGGGTCATATCCTTTTTGTATAATGTCTTGTAATAAATATACATTTCCTAAACTCTTTGACATTTTTCCACCATTAATTAATAGAAATTCTCCATGCAACCAATATTTAGCTGGTATTTTACCGAATACCCCTTTATTTTGAGCAATTTCATTTTCATGATGTGTAGGTATTAAATCTATTCCTCCTGTATGTATATCAAATTGTTCTCCAAGATATTTTGTTCCCATAGCAGAACATTCAATATGCCACCCTGGATAAGATAGTCCCCATGGACTATCCCATTTCATTAGGTGATTTTCAGGAGCTTTTATCCAAAGTGCAAAATCATAAGGATTTCTTTTTTCTTTATCTACCTCTACTCTTGCTCCTTCTTTTTGATTTTTTAAGTCAATTCCAGATAAAATTCCATACTCATCTAACTTTGAAACATCAAAATATATAGCTGTTGAGGTTTCATATCCATAACCATTTTCTACTAGTTTTTCAACAAATTTAATCATATCATCTATATGTTCTGTTGCTTTACATATAATTTCAGGCATATCTATATTTAAATCTTTTAAGTCTATTAAGAATTTCTTTGTATAAAACTCTGCTATTTCAAGTGGTGATTTTCCTTCTTCTTTAGCAGTTTTTATCATTTTGTCTTCGCCTTCGTCTCCATCTGAAACTAAATGCCCTACATCAGTAATATTCATTGCATGCTTTAATTTATAACCATTATATTTTAAAACTCTTCTTAATGTATCCATCATTACAAAAGTTCTCATATTTCCAATTGTTGCATCCTTATATACTGTTGGACC
>CANPWI010000102.1 GCA_947584125.1 uncultured Clostridia bacterium | reverse complement strand
TTTCCTGTTCTATCTAATATAGAACCTCTTGCTGCATTTAGTGTTGTTTCTCTTGTTAATCTTGTATTAGACTTTTCTCTGTATTCTTCTCCATGTACAATTTGAAGGTTAAAAAGCTGTACAAGTAGAATTATACCTATTATATAAATTATTGTTGTTATTATATTAAATCTAAATTTTATATTTGGCGTTTTTTCTTCTCGCAAAGCCTCACCTTCTTTCCTTTATAGTATAATATTTTTTAAAAATATCTTGTTAATATCTGTGATGTTTTAAAGTTTTCTTCTAATGCATATCCTAATTTTATAAGTATTGGATATAATATAATTGTAAGTATTGTATTATATATCATTTCTATAAAAACAATTTTAAAGAAATTTAATATTTCTAAAGAATTTCCTTGCAGTATAGTTGTTATTACATAATAACCTATTTCATATAAAAATGTACTGCCAAATACCATAATCATAATTGTTATTCTGCTATTTTTAGAAAAATTCTTATCAAAATATCCTCCTAAAAATCCAATAATTCCTAACATAATTGCTGAAATACCTATCGTTTTACTTGATAATATATCTATAATAATTCCAAATATAATTCCAAGACTTATTCCCACTCTTTTTCCTGCAAATAAACCTAAAAATAATACAAGTACAACAAATAGATTAGGCATAATTCCTCCAATATTAAACCAATTAAAGAAATTAGATTGCAATATATAAATAAGAAGAAATACAATTATAGATATTATTATTGATAATATTTTTTTCATTGTATCCCTCCATTCTTTTAATTTTTAAGTACTAATACTGTTTCAATTTTATTAAAATCAACATCTGGCTTTACTATTGCATATCTATCTGTAACATTTTGTGTATTAACAACTTTTTCAATAGTTCCTATATGAATTCCTTTTGGATATATTCCTCCAAGTCCAGATGTTTCTACAGAATCTCCTTCAATTATTGTTTCATCTGTTTCTATATAAGTAGCTTTTAGTTTCTTTTCTCCTAACATTCCTCTACATAGTACACTATTTTTTGAACTACTTGCTACTGAACTAACACTATTTGCAGTATCTATTATTGTTTGTACTTTAGCAGTACTATCATTTACCTCTACTATATGTCCAACCAATCCCATAT
This sequence comes from uncultured Clostridia bacterium, assembly GCA_947584125.1. GTDB lineage: Bacteria > Bacillota > Clostridia > TANB77 > CAG-508 > CANRMR01. The sequence goes on along the minus strand of CANPWI010000102.1, from coordinate 3,405 downwards.
CTGCAATTACAGTCATATTTACTGCTACTCCATCTTTTGCACCTACATTTATAATAAATAGACTATTATAATTACTAATATTTCTGTTTATAATGTATGCAGGAATAGATTGATATTCTTGGTATTTATCTGTTAAATTTACATACTCTTTAAGTGTAGTATTTTCAGCTTTAACAATTTCTAGTTCTCTTAGTGATTGTTCAAGTTCTATATTTTTTTGTTTCAATTCTTCGTTTTCTTGTTTTAAATTTCCAATTTCAACAAAGAAATCATTATTACCTGATATTTTATTCTTTAAGTATGTTAGGCCATTTTGTATGGGCATAATAATTGTTGATACAGCATTTTCTATATATGATAATTTTTGTGTATCTGTATTAGATAAAAATACAAGTATTATTAAAATTATTATAGTTATTATAATACCTAATGCTCCGCCTTTTTTCTTATTCATTATGCCCTCCTTTTTTATTTAAAAATATATTTTTAATTTCTTTTTCTTGAATTAATAAGTACTGCTTTTAATTTTTCTAAATCTTCTAGTGTTTTATATGTTCCTTTAACTACACAGTCTAAAGGTTCATCTGCAATATATACTGGCATTTTAGTTTGCTCGCTTAATAATTTATCTAAATTTTTTATTAATGCTCCTCCACCTGTAAGTACAATTCCCTTTTCCACAATATCTGATGCAAGTTCTGGTGGTGTTCTTTCTAATGTAATTTTTACAATATCTATAATTTCTTTTATTGAATCTCTAATTGCATCTTCTATTTGAGTTGATGTTACAACTTTATTTTTTGGAAGACCAGTAGCTAAGTCTCTACCTCTTATTTCTAACTTTCCTTCGGTCATTAAAGGCATTGCACACCCTAATTCTTTTTTTATATTTTCAGCTGTAGTTTCTCCTATTGCAAGGTTTTCTTCTCTTTTTATATAATTTATTATATCTTCATCTAGTTCATCTCCTGCAATCCTTATTGAATTACTAACTACTATTCCTCCTAAAGATACAACCGCAACCTCTGTTGTTCCTCCTCCAATATCAACAACAATACTTCCACTTGGCTCTGAAACATCTATTCCTGCACCTATTGCTGCTGCCATTGGTTCTTCTATTAAATAAACCTCTTTTGCTCCTGCTTGTATTACCGCTTCTTCTACTGCTCTTTCTTCAACTTCTGTAATTCCTGATGGAACACCAACAACTACTCTTGACCTTCCTATGTTATATCTTTTGGCAACTTTTCCTATTATATTTTTAAGCATAAGTCTTGTAGCTGTAAAATCTGCTATAACTCCATCTTTTAATGGTCTTACTGCTTTTATTTCTTGTGGTGTTCTTCCAAGCATATCTTTTGCTTCATCACCACTTGCCATTATTTCTCCCGTTTTTTTATTAATTGCAACAACTGATGGTTCCCTAAGTATAATTCCTTTTCCTTCTAGTGCAACTAATATATTAGCTGTTCCTAAATCTATTCCTATATCCTTTGAACCAAAACTTAAAAATCCCATTTAATTAATCATCATCCTTTCTGTTTGAAAATAAACTCTCAAATTTGTTATCTCCTATAACAACATGGTCTATTAATCTTATTCCCATTACATCTGCTGCATCGTATATTCTATCCGTAACTTGGTAATCTTGCTGACTTGGCGTAGGGTCGCCACTTGGATGATTATGCACTAATATTATTTTAGGTGCTCCAACTTTAACTGCTTCTACTAATATATCCTTTGGCTCAAGTACCGCATAGCTTGTACTTCCGGTACTTATATCTACAATTTTTTGTACAATATTTTTACTATTTAATATAATTAATTTGGCTATTTCTCTTTTTTCATATTTTAGTTCTTCCATAAATAAATCAGCTACATCTTTAGTTGATTTAATTTTTATTTTAGTAAAATCTATTGGCCTAGACATCCTTTTTGCAAGTTCACATACTGCTAATAGCTGTATTGCTTTTACTTTTCCTATTCCTTTAATTTGCATGAATTCTTCTATAGAAATATCTTGAAGAAATCTTAAGTCATTAACTTTGTTATTTTTTCCTAAATTTATTATTTTTTTTGCAACCTCTACAGATGTTTCTTCTTTAGTTCCTGTTTTAATTATGATTGCCAATAATTCTGAATTTGATAAGTTCTTTGCTCCATACATTTCTAATTTTTCATAAGGTCTTTCAGATATTGGCATTTCTTTCATTTTAATAGACATATCTTTCCTTTCCAAGTATGCCCCTTTTTTTGTTTTATTACACCTTTCTGTAAATAAATATTGCTATTGCCATTCCTATAATACTTGCAATATTTATTTTTAACATTAATCCAAATGTTATTGTAATAACACTTAAATCTAAAACTATTGGTTGTTGAAGTCCAAAGCTTTCTCCATATCCTAACCACCATAGAAAATCTACTTTAGATGCAAGCTCTCCTAATAATCCCCCTATTACTAATCCTGATAATAAAAAAACTAGTAATATCCAAAAATTCTTTTCTTTTAGTGCCATTTGTTTGCCTCCTCTTTTCCTTACGGAAATTACATTTTCTTTTGCTATTTTTAATAATATTATTATATATGCATATCACTTTTTTTTCAAGCATATTTATATCTTTTTATTTATTTTTTATATAACATTTTTATTTTGATATTAATATACTATTATAAGAAAAAAAGCGAACTTTATAAAATTACCAAATTTTAATAGTTTCTTTTTTTTTTATTTCGTAGTATAATATTATTAAGAAATCTTTAGGAGGTATTTATATTATGAAAATTGAAAAACTAAATGATGATAAAATAAGAATAACTTTAAATATTGAAGATTTAAAGCAAAATGACATAGATTTTCAATCCTTCATGTCAAATTCTATAGAATCACAAGAACTTTTCTTATATATGCTCGACCGTGCACAGGAAGAGGTTGGTTTTGTTACAGATAATTATAAGATTATGATAGAAGCCTTAGCTATGTCTGATGGTAACTTTATTTTGACAGTAACTAGAATACTTCCTGATAATCCAATAGAAAAAAATAATAAAAATGTTAAACTACATATAAAAAGAAAAACACCAAATTTAAATTTTAATAAAACAATTTATTCATTTAATAGTTTTGATGAATTTTGCTATTTTTGTAACCACTTAAATTCATCTGTTTTCAACAATATAGATGAACTTTGTGAAAATAATTCTTTATATTTATATAACTCAAAATATTATTTAGTGTTAGATAAAATACATACTAACTGCAAATATTTAAAACCATTTGCAACATCCATTTCTGAATTTGCACACTTTGTAAATATTTCTGAACTTTTTGAAAAGAAATTATTAGAATATGGGGAAATTATTATGAAAGATAATGCAATATCTGTTTGCAAAAAACATTTTGC
>CANPWI010000101.1 GCA_947584125.1 uncultured Clostridia bacterium | reverse complement strand
GACAAATCACAAGATGTATTAAATGCATTGTTAAATGTAGTAAAAAAACATAATATAAAAATTATAACAAATGCAAAGGTAGTAGACATTAATATACAAAACAATAAGGTTAAAAGTGTAGAGTATGAATTAGAAGGAAACAAAAAATTAATAGATGCAGATAAAGTAATACTTGCTACAGGAGGAAAAAGTTATCCAAATACAGGTTCAACAGGAGATGGATATATTATTGCACAAAAATTAGGTCATACTATTACAAAAATTAGACCATCTTTAGTACCATTAGAAACTACTGATAAAAATCTATGTAAAAAATTACAAGGATTAAGCTTAAGAAATGTACAAATAACAATAAAAGATGAAAACAAAAACATATATGAAGATTTTGGAGAAATGTTATTTACACATTTTGGGGTATCAGGGCCAACAATCTTAAGTAGTTCAGCACATATATTAAGATATAAAAATATAGATGAAAAATTAAATAAAGGAAATATAAAATTAATTATTGATTTAAAACCAGCGCTAACAAATGAAAAACTAGATAATAGAATACTTAGAGATTTTGAAGAAAATAAAAATAAACAATTAAAAAATAGTTTAGACAAACTATTACCACAAAAACTAATTCCTATAGTAATACAAAAAACAAAAATAAACGAAAATAAAAAAGTAAATGAAATTACAAAAGAAGAAAGATTAGAACTTGGAAGAATATTAAAAAATTTTGAAATTACAATAAAAGGATTTAGAAGCATAGATGAAGCAATAGTTACAGCTGGAGGAATTAATATAAAAGAAATAAATTCTTCAACTATGGAATCAAAAATAGTAGAAGGATTATATTTTGCAGGAGAAATTATAGATGTAGATGCATATACGGGTGGATTTAATTTACAAATAGCATATTCTACAGGATATACTGCAGGAATGGAGTAAAATGAATAAATTAAAAACAATATCAAAAAAACAGGTAGAAACTGAAATAGTTGAAAAAAAATCAAGATTTATAGCAAACATTTTCTATATTGAAAACACTAATCAAGCTGAAGAAAAAATAAAAGAAATAAAGAAAAAATATTTTGATGCAAGACATAATTGTTATGCATATAGAGTTTTAGAAGAAAAACAAATTACCCAAAAAAGTAGTGATGATGGAGAACCAGCTGGAACAGCAGGAGCACCTATTTTAAATGTATTAGAAAAAAATAATATAATTAATACTGTTGTAATTATTACTAGATATTTTGGTGGAATTTTATTAGGAACAGGAGGCCTTGTAAAGGCTTATTCAGAAAGTACAATAAAAGGTATAAATGAAGCGGAAATTATAGAAATTGAAGAAGGATATGAAATAAAATTAACCATATCTTATAGCGATTTTGATACATTTAAATATTTTTGTAATAAAGAAAAAATAGAAATAGAAAAAGAAGAATATTTAGAAAATATAAATGTTTTTGTAAATATACCAGAAAGAAAATTAGAAAAAATTGAAACGGGATATGAAAAAAACGGATTTAAAATTAAAAAAATGGAAAAAATTACAAAAAAGTTAATAAGAAAATACGCATAATATCAACGAAAATTAAAATAACTTGAAAAAAATTCCAAAAAAGGTATTGCATTAAATAAAAAAATGTAATATAATCTCAAATGTAAAAAATTTACAAATATTTTTATTAGGGGGAAAACAAAAGTGAAAGAAAAAGTTACAATTTTATTAGCAGATGATAACGCAGATTTTTCATCAACATTAACAAGGTACATAGAAAAAGAAACAGATATGGAGGTTATTGGAGTAGCACAAGACGGAAAGCAAGCAGTAGATATGATATTAAATACACAACCAGATATAGTGTTACTAGATATAATAATGCCACAGTTAGATGGTTTAGGAGTATTAGAAAAAGTTATGAATTCAAATATGGCTAAAAAGCCATTATGTATAATAATATCTGCAGTAGGACAAGACAAAGTAACTCAAAGAGCATTAGAATTAGGAGCAGAATATTATGTAATAAAACCATTTGATATACAATTATTAATGCAAAGAATTAAAGATTTAAGATGTTATAGACCTTCTCAATTCAAAAATTCTGGTAATGTATCTAACTTTAGCAGAGAAATAAAAGCACCATACATAGATATTGCACCTGAAAGAAAAAATAGTGAAGAAAACCTAGAAGCATTAGTTACAAATGTAATACATGAGGTAGGAGTTCCAGCACACATCAAAGGATACCAATATTTAAGAGAAGCTATAATGATGGTAGTAAACGATATAGATATAATAAATCAAATTACAAAACAACTATATCCAGAAATAGCAAACAAATATCAAACAACACCATCAAGAGTAGAAAGAGCAATTCGCCACGCAATAGAAGTTGCTTGGGGAAGAGGACAAACAGAAGTTGTAGAAAGTATATTTGGTTATACAGTATCTGCATCAAAAGGAAAGCCAACAAATTCAGAATTTATTGCAATGATTGCAGATAAGTTAAGATTAGAATTAAAATCAGCTTAAAAAATAATATATAAACCTAAATATGTTTAGAAAAAATAAATATATTTAGGTTTATTTTTTGATAATTGAAAAGTTCTATAAAAAATTATAGAAAATATAATTTCAAAAATTAAAAAAAGTCTATACAAAAAATTAAATTTATGGTATTATAAGGTCGAAATATAAATTATAGGGGGATATTTTATGGAAGAAAAGAAAGACAAAAAGAATGTTATAATTGCTATTTGTGCAGTAGTAATTATAGTTTTAGTAATAGTTATAATTTCATTACTTGGAAATAAAGAAAAAAGTGATGTTGAAACAAGTTTCAGTACAGAAGAAGCATTAACAAATGGTATATCTGTTGGTTTAAAAAATACTAATACAGATAATAATGTTATAAAATTAAATCTTAATGAAACAGCAACTAAAGATAACAAATATGAACTAACTGTAATAGGTAATAATTTTGGAAAAACAATATTACCACCAAATACAAGTGGATATTATCGTTATTATGAAGCAAAAGAAGATGGACATCAATATCTTGAGGTAAAATACAATTATAAAAATTTAGGTGAAAGTGGTGTTACAGCTGATGATATTGCTACAATGACTATCAAATATGATAATAAATATGAATATACAGGTTTTTCTGTAATTGAAGATTCAGATAGTGATTTTACTTATGCAAATATTACTGATATTGCACCATTAACAACAGGAAAATTACATTACTTATTTGATGTACCAGATGAAGTAGTAAATGGAAGTGGTTCAATTATAGCTACTATAAAATGTGGTAGTGATACTTATGAAATAACATTAAGATAATTTAAATAATATAAGAAATAAAGATGTATTTATAAAAAAATATGTCTTTATTTTTATTATGTAAATTACTTAATTGACTAGACTTTTAATTATGTATATGGTATAATAAAATAGATAAAAATCTTTTTTAAAGGAGTGGGTAAATATGAAAAAATTTATTCAAAAGGCAATGGTTACAAGTGTAGCAGTCCTTCAAGTTATGGCATTTACAAATGTAAATGTACTCGCCGAACCTGTTCGGACAAGAATAGTAGTAAACGATACTGTGGTATTTGTAGAAAGGAAAAATGGAGAAAAAAATTTTTTTGATGCTAATTATGTACCTTCGGGTACAGAAGTAAAATTGATTAGCATTAAAAATGAGGATGGATGTATTGTTGAGGTAGACGGCATGGTAGGAGAAATGTATAGAAGAGATTTAAAATATGTCACAAAATATACGAATGACAATTTAAATTTGCGGAAGTCTCCTAATGATGGAGAAGTACTTTTAACAATACCGGTTGGAAATCAAATTGCTGTTTTAGAGGAAGAAAATGGTTGGGCAAAGGTTATATATAATGGAATACAAGGATATGTGTCAGAAGAATATTTAACAAATGACCATATTGTTGGATCTTACAGCACACCTTTGTCTGGAAATCCAAATAACACTACCAATATAAGTGTTGCATCTAAATTTATTAATAATAAAATTGTAAAAGCAGGAGAAACATTTTCTTATCTTGATGCAATTGGTGGAGAGAGTACTCCTGAGCTTGGCTACAAAGAGGCTACAGTTATCGTAAACGGAAAAAGAGTACAAGGAATAGGTGGAGGAGTATGCCAAGTTTCTTCGACTTTGTATGCGGCAATAAAGTCCATACCAAATCAAGAAGATGTTGTGGAGATTAATGAAAGATATCCACACACATCACCTGTTGGATACATTTCAAGGGAACTTGAAGCTACAGTATGGTTCCCTAGTAAAGACCTAAAGTTCACACCAAAGTGTGACATAAAAATCATTTCTCATTTAGAGGGTGGTAGGGTCTATGTAGACATAGTAAAACTTTAAATTAAGAAGATAACAAGGAGGAGCTTTTTTTAGTTCCTCCTTGTTATATGATAAATAAAAAACAAAAAAATTTTGCATAAATATTGACAATTAAGAAAAAACTATGTAAAATATATAAATATAAAAAAAGAATAAGTGCGATGAAGATGAAAAGAAACTAAAGGTTGTTTTTAGAGAATAAATGCCGTGGCTGAAAGCATT
>CANPWI010000100.1 GCA_947584125.1 uncultured Clostridia bacterium | reverse complement strand
TTCCTGTAAAAAGACTTAGAGCAGTTATGGTAGTTATTATTTTTTTATTTATATTATTAATTATTAGATTGTTCTATTTACAATTTGTTGAGGGTTCTACTTTGAAGGAAAAAGCTTATAGACAACAAACTATTAATAAAATTATTGCTCCAAAAAGGGGAACAATTTACGATTCTACTGGAAAAGCTTTAGCTACAAGTGCTAAAGTAGATACAGTATCAATTAATCCTATTAAAATAGAAGATGAGGATAAAGAAACAGTTGCTAAAGGTCTTTCAGAAATATTTGAGCTAGATTATAACGAAACATTAGAAAAAGTTAATAGTAATTCTACTATACAAACAATAGCAAAAAAAGTTGAAAAGGATAAAATTGATAAACTAAATACTTGGATGGAGGAAAACGATATAACATCTGGAATTAACATTGATGAAGATAGTAAAAGATATTATCCTTATGAGAATTTAGCTTCTCATGTAATTGGCTTTACTGGAACAGATAATCAAGGTTTATATGGAATTGAACTTGCTTGGGACAACGAATTGACTGGTACTGCTGGTAAAATTGTTACAACTGCTGATGTTAATAATCATGAAATTTCTGGTGAAAATCAGCAATATGTTGAGGTTGAAAATGGTAGTGATATTTATTTAACACTAGATGTTAATATTCAAAATATTGTTGAGGATTATCTTGAAAGTGCTGTTAATGAAAATCAAGCTTCTGGTGCAAGCTGTATAATTATGAATCCAAATAATGGTGATATTTTAGCAATGGCAACTTATCCTAATTATAATTTAAATACACCATTTGAGCCAAATACAACTGATTTACAAAATTCTTGGGCAACATTATCTGCTGAGCAAAAAAGTTTGGAACTAGGCAAGATGTGGAAAGATAGAAATTTTGCTTCTACTTATGAGCCTGGTTCGACATTTAAAGTTTTAATGTCAGCTATTGCATTAGAAGAAAATATAACTACCACAGATGTTGCAGGTGATTTTAACTGTATTGGACATTATGATGTAGCTGGTACTACAATACATTGTTGGAACAGAGGTGGACATGGTTATGAATCATTAAGAAATGCTTTAGCAAATTCTTGTAATCCTGCATTTATGCAACTTGGTGGTAGAATTGGTGCAGATACATTGTATAGATATTTTGAAGCTTTTGGTTTATTTGAAAAAACTGGTATAGCAATTAGTGGAGAATCTTCAAGCAATTTCCACGACTTAAAGGATGTTGGACCTGTTGAACTTGCAACTATATCTTTTGGTCAAAGATTTGAAATAACACCTATACAATTAATAACTGCTGTTAGTTCTATTGCAAATGATGGAGTGTTAGTTACACCTAGAATTGTAAAACAAGTTACAAATCCAAATACTAATACTACAACACAAATTAATACAAATGAGGTAAGACAAGTTGTATCTAAAGAAACTGCAAGTCAAGTTAGAAATATGATGGAAACAGTTGTAACTGAAGGTACTGGAAGATATGGAACAGTAGAAGGATTTTCAATTGGTGGAAAAACTGGTACATCAGAACCTTCATCTGGAAAAAAAGAAGATGGATATATAGTTTCATTTGTTGCTATATCTCCTGTAGAGGACCCAGAAATTGTTGCATTAATATGTGTATATAATCCTGGTGGTTCAAATCCAGAAGGAAGTAAAATTGCTGCACCTACTATGTCTAAAATATTATCTGAAGTTCTTCCTTATTTAAGACTTGATTCAGACAATATGTCTACTGGTGTTTTAAATTCTTCAGATGCAATTACTCCTTCTTACATTACAGTTCCAGATATAACTAATAAAACTGTAACTGAAGCACAAAAAATATTATCTGATAGTAATTTAAATAGTGTAGTTTCTATTTCAGGAGATAAAAATTCTGTTTTAGTAAAAGAACAATATCCAAAAGCAAATACTCAAGTTTTAGCAAGTTCAAATATAATGCTTTATACAGAAGAAAATGATATAAGAACATCTACAACTGTTCCGGATTTAATTGGTCAAACATTATCTGAGGCAAAAAGTAGTTTGAAATATAAAAATTTAAATATAACTTATGAGGGTTCTGGTAAAGTTTCTTCTCAAAGTATTACTGAAGGTGAAACAGTTGAAGAAGGTACAATTATTCATGTAATATTATCACAATAAATTAACAAAAGTGCGGTTTAAGTACCGCACTTTTATTAATTTATTATAAACTACAATGTTATAAATCCCTTTTGTTTTATTCTTTTTCTCTTAATTTAGTTTTGTAATCTATATAATCTTCTATAAATAATTTTATTATAGTTGCTATTGGAACTGCTAAGAACATTCCAAGTATTCCAAAATAAGCTCCTATTAATGTTACTGAAAATATTACTAATATAGGACTAATTTCCAAACTATCTCCTAATATTTTTGGATTTATAATATTTGCGTCAATTTGTTGTAATATTATTACTATTATTGCAAGCCATATAGCTTGTGTTACTCCACCTGTAAATATAGTTATTATTACAGATATTGTAACTCCAATAATTGCTCCTAAGTATGGTATCAAATTAGATATTCCTATTAAAATTCCTAGCAATACTGCATATTTAACACCTAAAATAGACATTGCTATTGATGTTAAAATTCCTATAATAATAGCATCTATTATTTGACCAGATAGGAATTTAAAAAATACCTCATTTGTTCTTGTAAAATACATTCCAATATTATCATAAGTTTTCTCTTTAAATAATGCTTTACACACCTTTTTTGCAAAATTTAATATTCTATTTCTTTCAGATAGTACATATATTGAGATAATAATTGTAACAAATACATCAAAAATACCTGTAGCAACTCCAATTACGCCCTTTGCATATTCTGCAATGTTAGTAATATTTAAAAATCCACTTAAATCTATATTCTTTATATTTTCTATAATTCCAATAGCATCTATTTTATTCCATATAGAATCTTCTGGCATGTTTTTTAATTGATTTATTGTATTTTCATAGTATCCTGGTAAATTGTTAATTAAATCTATTATACTTTGTGTAACATTTGGAATTACAAATCTAAATAATAAAGAAATAACTATAATAGCTATTAAATAAACTGTAAAAATAGATAATCCTCTTGCTTTCTTCTTTATTATTTTACTTTTTCTTCTACCATAAAATCTTTCTATTTTTTTACATGGTATGTATAATATATATGCTATAAATACTCCCATTATAAATGGCATTAATATTGAAAATAATTTTTCAAACCAATTTGCAATTTCTGTAAAACTATCTAAAGTTTTATATACAGCTATAACAGCTACAGCAAAAGTAAACCAGTAAAGCCATTTAGTCCATACTCTCTTATTTTTATCCATTTTAATCCTCCTTCAAAATTAATTCTACTGGGCAATGGTCGCTTCCCATAACCTCTGAATATATATTAGCTTCCTTTATTTTGTTTTTAAATTTATCTGAAACAATAAAATAATCTATTCTCCATCCAATATTCTTGCTTCTAGCATTTCCCATATATGACCACCATGTATATGCATCTGTTTTATCTGGATACAAGTATCTAAAAGAATCTACAAAATTACAACTTAATAGTTTTGTCATTTTATCTCTTTCTTCATCTGTGAAACCTGCATTTCTTCTATTTGATTTCGGATTTTTTAAATCTATTTCTTTATGGGCAACATTTAAATCTCCACATAAAATAACTGGTTTTGATTTATCTAAATTAACTAAATAATTTCTAAATTCATCTTCCCATATCATTCTATATTCTAATCTCTCTAATTCTCTTTTTGAATTAGGAGTATAGCAATTTACTAAATAAAATTCATCATATTCTAGCGTTATTACTCTTCCCTCTTTGTCGTGCTCTTCTATTCCTATACCATATTTTACACTTATAGGCTCTTTTTTGGTAAACACAAGAGTTCCTGAATATCCTTTCTTTTCTGCACTATTCCAATATTGTTTATAACCTTTAAAATTTACCTCTGCTTGTCCCTCTTGCATTTTTGTTTCTTGTATGCAAAAAATATCAGCATCTGCTGTTTTAAAAAAATCTTCAAATCCTTTATTTAGAACTGCTCTAAATCCATTTACATTCCACGAAATTAACTTCATATTTATTTTCCTTTTCTATTAGTTATCTAATTCTTTTTTTATAAATTCATTTAATTTAGGTATATCATTTAATGCTGTATTAAAGATAATATCCTCCTATCTTTTTGAACTTGTTTATAAAATAATATTAAAGACATATTTATTATACAATAATTATAGGAATTTGGTCAAGATTATCATTTAATTACCAATCTACCTTATATCTAAAGTTATATGAATAATCTTTCTTATATTTTACGAATTCGCTCTCCCACTGGCGCTGTAACTCGTTTCACTCGAACAGCCCTCAGCGGTCCCCACGACGCTATCGCAAAATAACGAAATATTATTATATAACTTTAGATTAGTTAAAATTTTTACTAACAAATTAATGATATGTATGGTATGTCCACTACGAATAAAACGCCTCCTTGCTGTCGGCCCGCGAGCTCCCTTCAAACTGCGCGTCGGTATTTCATATAATAGGAAATACTTTCCTATTATAAAATAATTTCATTGTACAGAGATTTTCTACAGAAAATCTCGCACTAGAACAAATTTACGGAATGCTTTACAATTTAAATTATTATACTAATTCAAATTAATATATTTATAAAAAAACACTACAAATTTATTAGCATTCCGATTTGTTCTTAGCTTACATATCCATAATATCATTAATTTGTTTATATAATATAAGTATAAGTAACAAAAAGGATTGCGTTTCGCAATCCTTTTTATTTTATAATGTAACTAGTCCTATTATGAATTTTATCATTTTTGCTAA
>CANPWI010000099.1 GCA_947584125.1 uncultured Clostridia bacterium | reverse complement strand
TTATTTTCAGTTTCTGGAATATTTGAACTTATTACAACACAATCATAAGGTGCTGTAAGATAGCTTCCATTTGTATATTCTAGTATATTTTCTCCTGCCTTTACTGTATCATCATTTTCTACACACATTGTTTTGAAATATTTAGTCGTTTCTAATTCCAACTTTTCCGTTGTCTTTGCTTCAACAGTTCCAGATGCAGTTAATGTCTTTTTAATGTCATGATTTGAAACTGTTTCTTCTCTAGTAACAATTTGTGTTTTATCATCCTCTGCATTTAATCCTACTTGCCTACCAATAATAAAACTTCCTACAATTAATATAATAATAAAAATAATAAGTAATATTTTCTTTTTCATCATATACCTCCTAAATTTCTTAATTGTAAATATACAATATAAACATTGAAAAAATATTGAAAATGATTAAATATTTAAAAAAATTAAAGGTAATGCCTTTAAGCACTACCTTTAAACTGGAATATTTACTTTAAAAATTGTAAAATGATCTTTATATGATACTTCTATTTTTCCATTGTATTTTTCTACTGTAGATTTTGCTATTGCTAAGCCTAATCCATATCGTTTTTCTTTTCTATTTCTTGATTTATCTACTCTATAAAATCTCTCAAATATTTTTTCTCTTTCTTCTTCTGGAATAGGATTTCCATAATTTTTTACTTGAATTATAATGTCATTTTTTTCTTTACTTAATTCTACTATAACCTGTTTTTTAGTTTCTGTATGTTTTATTGCATTATCTAATAGTGTTGATACAATATGTTCAATATCTTCCTTATTTGCCTTTAACATTATATTTTCTTTAATATTACTATCAATTGTTATTTCTTTTTCATAAGCCATACTTTCAAACATTGAAATAATTATTTCTAATTCCTTTGATAAATCAATTTGATTTAACTCTCTAATACTATCAATATTTTCAATTTTAGCAAGCATTAGTAATTCATTAATTAGCTTATTCATACTTTCAATTTCATTTTGAATATATGTTATCCATTTATTATGTTGAACCTCATTTTCTAATACATCTGCATTTGCTTCTATAACAGCAAGTGGAGTTTTTAATTCATGTGAAGCATCTGATATAAACTGTTTTTGCTTTTCAAATGTTTCCTCTACTGGTTTTACAATTGTTCGTGATAATTTTTTAGCACATATATATATTAAAATTAAAGATAAAATGCAAAGTATAGCTGAAACTATTAATATTGTATTTGCATGAGCTATTGCATCTTCATTTTCCATAAAAGTTATTTCAAAAATATTTTCTCCTCTTCTTTTTACATTATATATGTATTTATCTATAATACCCGAATCATTTTTAACATCTTTTTTACTTATTTCTATAGCATATTCTTTTATTTCTTCATCAACATCATCATTATTTGGCATATTATTGTCAATATTTCCATCTTTAACTGTAATATGATATATTCCTTCAATATCTTTTCGATTTTGAATGTTCTCTTGTTCTGGTGGTCTATCAAATTCTTTAAAAAATCCTATTTCTGTCATTCTATTTATCATCATTCCAGCTGTATTTATTGTATTATGATAATTGAGTATTGAAAATAAAATAATTACTCCTAAAACAATAATTGATATAAATATAAAAATAAGATAGAAAATCTTTTTTCTTAATTTTTCAATCATTTTGAACCTCCAAAATATATCCAATTCCTCTTACTGTTTTTATTTCCACTTTTGATTTTAATAATCTTAGTTTTTTTCTTAAAAAGGATACATAAACCTCTACATTATTATATTCAGCTTCGCTATTATATCCCCATATCTTGTCTGCTAATATTTCTCTACTTACTGCTTGATTTTTATTAATCATAAGTATTTCAAGCAATTCTAATTCTTTACCATTTATGGTTATTTCATTGTTTTGACAAGAAATTTTTCCATTTCTTGAATTTAAAGTAATATCTTCATATTGTATAATGTTTAAATCTTTTACATCTGTTTTTCTTTTTAATACTATTTTTATTCTTGCCACTAATTCTTTTATATGGAAAGGTTTGGTAATATAATCATCTGCTCCATTTTCTAATCCATTTAATTTATCATAAATTTCTGATTTTGCAGTTAGAATAATTACAGGAGTTTCTATTTTTTCTCTTTGCAAACTTTCTAATATTTTAAAGCCATCTTTATTTGGCAACATTATATCTAATAGGATTAAATCATAAACGCCTGTTAATGCTTCATCTTCTCCTTCTTCGCCATCTGTAACAATATTAGTTATGAAATTTTCCTTTTTTAATGTTTCCGATATTGCATCTGCTAAACTATATTCATCTTCTATAATTAATATTTTCATAAAGCTTTCTTCTCCTATCTTATGACATTATATTACTCAAACATTGAAAATTTATTGAAAAATTTAATATTTTTCTTTTAAAATAATAACATAAAAGCAGATAATTAGCAACTAACTAAAAAGGCAAGCTTATTAGCTTACCTTCACTTATACTAATTTTATATAAATTTAAATCATTCTAATATTATATAATTAAGAGGAGTATTTTTTAACATACTCCTCTTGATAAAACTATATAAATAATATATTATTGTTCTTTGTTTAATTTTACAATTCCTGCAATAGCACCTAAAACTATAAATGTTACTATTGCAGATAAATCTTCTACTCCTGTTTTTGGTGTATCATCTATTTCATCTGTTTCATCTGTTTCTTTTAATTCAAGTGCATTTATAGCATTAGTAATTGCTTTTGCCATTGCATCTACATCTTCTTGTTCTGAAATATTTTTTCCTCTAACTACTGAAGCTATTGCTTTTTCTACACCACTAAAGTCTTTATAATCATCTTTATTTAATTTATTTGCTGTTTCTATTGCTTCATCTACTTTACTATAATCTGCATCTTTTAATTCAAGGGCATTCATAGCATTAATAATTGCTTTTGCCATTGCATTTACATCACCTTGACCTAAAATATTTTTTCCTCTAACTACTGAAGCTATTGCTTTTTCTACATCACTAAAGTCTTTATAATCATCTTTATTTAATTTATTTGCTTCTTCTATTGCTTCATCTACTTTACTGTAGTCTGCATCAGCATATATTATTTTATTACCATTTCCTTCAGCTACTTTAAATGCTTCTTTTTCAACTCCATCAGCATTAAAACTTTCAAAACCATTTACTTTAATAACACCATTTTTTGTATATAGTCCATAATCTCCAGAAAGAGTAATGTTTCCTCCATTAATTATTATATCTTTGTGTGTTAAAGCACCTACAGTTATTGCATATTTATTAGCAATTTTAGTGCTAAGTGATATATTTCCTCCTTCAATTATTACACCTTCAGTACTTGGTCCAATTGGGCCACCAATTACTCTAATTGCATTAGAATCTGATTTAATATTAAGATTTCCTCCTGTAATTTTTACCTGATCTAATGCATAAATACCTTGAATATTCTCAGTTTCGCCTAAAGATACATAACTCATATCTTCAGTGTTAATATTCAAATTTCCTCCACTTATAGTAACAATACCATCAGCGATAATTCCACCTCTACTATTTACAGTACCAGATACAAAGTTTAGATTTTTTGCATAATTAATTGTATTTCCTACATTATTTCCACCTTTGCCATTTACTTCTGTAATTTCCATATTTAATATAGCATTTTGTGAACCTTTAAATGTAAGACTTCCTGTTTTTTGACCACTTCCAGAAAATATAGCCCCTCCTTGTGCTTTTAGTGTATTATTTCCATCGAATATAACTGTTATATTGTCTGCTTCTGAAAACTTAATACATGGATTTTTTGTTGTACTATCAACATCATCTTTTACATCAAAGTTTGCATTTCTTAATGTTAATGTTTTGCTTTCATCATCCCATTTCCATCCTTTAGTTTGAAGATTATCTTCTGTTGTATGATTAGTTAAATCCAATGTTGTAGTTTCTGTTTGTATATTTGCTGCTGAAACAACATTTGGTACTAAGCAAAATAGAAATATTATAAATAAAATATAAAATATTTTTGATTTAAACATTTTAATTAACCTCCTATAAATTAAATTCAATTTTATTTTAACATCCTAGCTTTATAAAGTCAACATAAAAATCCGTATTATTGTAAAGTAAATTCTTCCATATTTACCTTTTCAGTTAACTTTATTTTTTTTATATGCTTCTGTTATATTATTGTTTATTTGATATAATAATCTCTCGTTTAGTCAGTTTTTTGGCAAAATATCGGTCAAAAGAATTGTTCCTTTACTAAACCCTGTATAGCTAATTCTATTTGCTCCTCTGCCATTTCATATTTTTCTACATCCTTTATTGTAAAACTTATTGCTACTCCTGCTAATATTAATAAAATTATTATTGTTATTATTAATTCTATTAATGTGATTGCTTTGTTATTCTTAATACTTTTCATCTTTTCCCCCTTGTTCATTTTGATTTTTTTATTAATTTTATAACTTTGAATATACAAAAAAACTAAGCTCATTGTGTATTTTTACATCAAAAATACACATAATGAACTTAGTTCTATATGTTTCTTATTTACTTTATTTTCTTTTAATTGATTACTTGTGTGTGTGTGTGTGTGTGTACTCTCGCAAGGGTTTCACGATTTTTGCTCATAATTTGTTTCTCCTATCTTTTTGTTTTATTTTATATTAACTTATTATAATTGTCAATATCTTTACAATTTAATTTATAGGTAAATTTTAAATTTATCATTTTTCCTATTTATTGTATATAATACTTATTATTTTTTGTATTTCTTGCATAATTTTCTTGAATCTAACCTTATGTCTTTATTATCCCTTAAATGTATTTTATATTTTCGATAATAAAATTACCAATCTTTTACTTTTTCATTTTTTTCATTTATATAATATGGATTGCCAGATAAAACATTATTATAGTCT
>CANPWI010000098.1 GCA_947584125.1 uncultured Clostridia bacterium | reverse complement strand
TCTATTTACAAATGATGTAAAATAATAAAAAGTAAAAAGGAGGAAATAAAATGGGAAAAATCAATGTAAGAAAAAGAGGTAAAGTTTATGAATACTTTTTTGAAGGAGCAAAAGTAAATAATAAAAGAACTAGAATTTCAAAATCTGGATTTAGAACACAAAGTGAAGCATATGAATATGGACTAAAAGCATATAACAATTATATAAATGGAGAAATAAGTTCTAAAGAATCTCTAATGTCTTATGCAGATTATCTAGATTATTGGATGAAAGAATATTTTGAGATAAATTATAAATATTCGACAGCTAAAAGATATTCAGAAACATTTGAAACAATAAAGAAAGAACTTGGAAAATATAAATTATGTGCTCTGACTCCATATATATTGAATCAAGCTTTATTAAAGTTATATCAGAAATCAAATTCAAAAGAATCTTTAAGAAATTATCAAAAAGTTATAAAGAGTTCATTAAGAGATGCAGCTAATTATTTTGGATTTATAAAAGGTAATCCAGCAGGAGATTTACAAATTCTAAGAGTCCTATCATTTGAACTAAAAAAAACAATGTAAAACATATTTATTCACAAGATGAAATTGATAAAATCCTAACTAGATTTAAAAAGAATGATACATTTACTTGTGCCTTTTTAACAGCATGTTATACAGGAATGAGAACAGGAGAAGTATTTGCTTTAACATGGGACAATATTGATTTAGAGAAAAGAATAATAAGAATATCTAAAACAGTATATGCAAAGTTAAAAGATAACGATGGTAGATGGTATTTAGGCACAACCAAAACAGAAGGAAGTTGTAGAGAAGTTTATATATGTGATACTTTATATAAAGCATTGTATAACTATAAGAAAAAACAAAAGATATTAAGAAAACAATATGGTAAGAAATATAAAAAATATTATTTAGAAAAAATAAAAAATAAATACGGAAAAATAGTTGAATATAAAATAGTTGAAAGTAAATATAAAAGAAAAAATAATGTTGAGATGGTATTTACAAGAAAAGATGGAACATACGCTGGAACAGATATTATTAAATATCCATATAAAATTATACATAAAGAACTTGGAATAAGTAATTGCAGATTTTACGATTTAAGAGGAAGTTATGCTACAAAGAGTTTATATTATGGTGTTAAAATAAAAGATATTGCAACAATTTTAGGCCATAGCAATATAGAGACAACTGAAAATTATTATATTATAAGTTCGGAGGAAACAAGAAAAAAAGCAAATAATATATTTGAAAAAATAACTCAATCTGATGTTGTAACTGAAATATTAAATTATTTAATTTAAACGAAAATGTAAAATATATCAGATAGAATTAAATTATAAAATTAAGATAATAGCTTTTTTTTGTTTATATTGTATGATAAAATAAATAAAAATATTATAGTAATAGGAGAAAATATATGTTACCTAGACAAATTAATCTGGACAAAATTAAAAAATATCTAATGTACATCGAATCAGATATTCAAATAAATAATTATTGTAGATTTTATGATATTAATATAATTTCTGAAAGTTTTTGTTGTGATCTTCTAAATAAAACTTTTGAATTAAATTTAGAAAATACAAATTTATTTAAAAGAAATCAAAAAGCAATTGATCTAGTAGATAAAAAAAGAGGAATAGCAATACAAATTACTTCGGAAAAAAGTTTGAGTAAAATAAGAGAAACTTTTGAACAGTATATAGATTATGGTTTAGACAAGTTATATCCCAATCTATATATTATTACATTAGTTAAATATAATCCTTCAATATCAGAATATATTTATAAAGGAAATACTTTTGATGTTAAAAATAAAGTTTTAGATTATAGAGATTATATTAACATATTATCTAATAAATATGATAACAAGAAATTTATGCAACTAGTAGAATTTTTAGAAAAAGAACTTGAAATTTCTAATGAGCAAGTAACTAATCAATATATAGAAGAATTAGTGTTTGATGTCGAAAGAAGTATAAAAGATGCAATTGTAGGAAATAGATTGTATCCATATAATGTTAAAAGTTGTCCAGAACTACCTGTAATTGATAATATCTTAGAAACATTAGATTCTCAATATTATTGTGTGATTTCAGGAGAGCCCGGATGTGGAAAATCAATATCTGCATATCAAGTTGGATATAAATATTATCAAAAAGATTGGAAAGTATATAGATTTTTAAATAATAATAAATTTGACTATAATATTTTTTCTAAATTTCAAGATAGGACTATATTAATTATTGATGATGCACAGGTATTAGAAAATTTTCAAATTGAAAGAATTATAAGTAATGTAAATAAAAATGTTAGAGTTATCATAACTATAACGGATGCAATAGTAGTCCAAGATGATTCAGTTACATATATAACAAATCAAGAGTCTATAAAAAAGTTGGCAGAAGAATACTTAAATAGAAAAACGGAATTATATCCACTTTTAAAAGAAATAGACAAGGATATTGATGATAGATACATGAAAGATACTATTGAAAGAAGAATCGAGATAGCATCAGAGCAAAAGACTCCTTGGTTATTTAATTTTGTATTAAGAGGTGGGTGGAACAAAGCAAAAATAGATTTTAAAAGAATAAAAGAAAGAAATGAATCACATATTTGATTGAAAATAAAATTATAATTGAGGAGTATAATAAATATAGATGTGCTCATATTAGATATGCTGATTTCTTTATAAATATCTTTATTGATAATTGTAGCAAAGAAGAATTAGAATATATATTAAAATTTCTAAGAAAAGTAATTGTTGATGAAAATTATTCCTTACAAGGGATTTCATGGGTATTACATAATATTGAATGGTATGGTCAAGGATATTATATAAGAAATAATTTAATAAGAGATGAGGAATTAGAAAAAATAGTAAAAAGATGTTTTTCTTGTAATGAAAGCTTAAGTATAAGAAATGCGCTTTTATTGTTGGATGAACTTGATAGATATAATGAAAAAATATTAGTAATATTAGAAAAAGAAAATAATCTAAAAAGAATGGCGTATTGGATAGAAAATGTTGATAAAAATACAGGATATGCATTAAGCAGAATCGTTAATGATTACTTTATTAATAAACGATTGAATACTAAACTATTATTTTCATATGTAAATATTGATAAATTACTAGAGTCTATTAATCAATGTCATTATAAAGCTATTTGGCATATTTCAAATTTACTAGAAAGATTATTATATGCAATAAAGAATAAAGAAGTTAATAGTAAAATAATCTCTAAAATTGATATAGAAGTATTAGCAGAAAAGATGAGAAGTGTGCGATTCTGGTGTGTCATTCTGCTAATAAATCAATTAATAACTTTGTAGCAGAGAATCTTCTTCACGCTAGATGGGCAATTCGATCAGGGTTATTCCTTCAGGGTACGGACGCAGTTTGGGTGGTTGATTTGCCAGATGACGAGGTTATGGAGATTTCTAGGGACAAAGTAGGCGAGTTGTTTATTCATCTTGTGAAAGCTGATACTGGTATTGGAGAGGAGAAGACGCAGAAGGAGAATTAAATATAATAATGGAAAAGAATAAATAGTAAATTATGGAGGTCCAAAAATGTTAGTGTTAGATATTTTTCTTTATATTGGGATTTTTGGTATTATATTCTTGCCATATATAATAAGTATAATATTATGTGCTATAATAGTTATAATAATAGGGATAATAAGAAAAAAAATAATTAAAAAAGATAATAAATTTACAATTGTAATATATGCAATTATTATAACATTTTGTATATTAGTATCTAAAAATTTAGGGTATTCAGTTACGAAATATTTAAGTGCAAAACCTGATAAAGTCTATACAGAAATGAAAGAAATTAACGATAGCAAAAGGCTTATAGGATTATCAAAAGAACAAGTTATTCAATTATTAGGAAAACCAAGAGGCAAAGAAGAAAAAGATGTATATTACTATGATGCAGGAAATATAACTGATTATTTATTTTTTGGGGAAATTGATTCTTATGAACTTAAAATTATTTTTGATGAAAATGATAAGGTAAAATATACTTCGATAAAAGAGGCTGTTTAGAAACAGATAAGAAAATTACAATTATATATTAAAAAAAAGTAATAAGCATAAAAGTTTATTACTTTTTTTGACTAAAAGTCCATAATTCGATATAATAAGCGTAGTTGTTTGACTAATTGAACAAGTGGGAGTATTTGACAATGAAAAATAGAGAAAAGGAAAGTTGAAATTATGAGAATTTTGTCGTGGAATGTAAATGGATTAAGGTCATCAATAGAAAAAGGATTTAATGATATTATAAAAGATAAATCGGCAGACATAGTGTGTATTCAAGAAACAAAAATTGCAAGTAAAATGAAGAATTTTGAAATAGATGATAGAGATTATACTAATGAAGAATTAAGACAATGTCAAAATCAAGTTATCGAATATATAATGAGCCACAGTAAAAACGAAATATCAAATGTAAAGAGTAAATTTGAAAATGTATTAAAGAAAATAAATGTGTAGTAAGCAATAGGAGGAATATTATGTTAGAAGATACAGATTTACTAAAATGCAAAGAAATATCAAAAGAATTTCTTCTATTTGATTTAGAATATTCATCTATTCCAGTTATACAGCACCCATTTTTTAATACTCCAATAGTAATAGATGAGGAAAATGGAAACATATTAAATATATTAGAAAATAAAAATGAATATTTGCTTGCTATAAAAGAAATGAAAAAAAAGATAGATAAAAGCAAGAACTATATTCAATTACTAGAATTAATTACAAAGCCATATAAACTTGTATTTTTCAAATATACAAATGAATATTTGAATGAAGAAGACTTTAGTAAATGTCTAATAGATATTTGGATAACTGATGAAGATGATATATTAGAATATTTATTAAAAAAGTAAAGCATATTAGTGTCTTAGATATTATATAAAATAAACTATAGAGATTGGAGTAAAAATTCTAATCTTTTTATTTTTATAAAAAATTTATAAT